>JAVEWB010000091.1:1853-7661 GCA_034004765.1 Anaerolineae bacterium | reverse complement strand
GAGCAGGATGATGAAGGAACTGCTCACCGAACCCACGGCAAAGACACCCACCGCGATTGAGGCGACCACCAGGAGGGTGCGGATCTTGTTGCCCCATAGGTCATGCCAGACTTTACGCCAACGTGCGGGAATCATCCGGCGATCCTTTCTATGGCTGCGATGTTTTCCGCGACGCGCGTTTCCACGATCTGGGCCATTGCTTCACGGGCGGGGTTGGATTCTGACAGCAGGTCGTTAAAAGTAGCACGGTCCAGAGCGATCACCTCTACATCGGTCCCCGGCATGGGGCGGATGGTGGCGATGTTCTTACCACCGCGCATGAGCTCCACCTCGCCGAAGTATTGGCCGGGACCCAAGCGGGTCACAACGACGTCGGTGGCTCCCGGGCGTTTGAGTGCTACTTCGACCATCCCCTTGGTAATGATGTAGAAATCGTCACCATGCCCGTTTTGCCGCAGGATGGTCGAACCGGGCTCGAACTTCATGGGTGTGAGATTATGGGAGGCCTTGAGCATCTGTTGATGGTTCAACTGCGGCAGCGCCCTGGCGACATATTCGTTGACGACTTCGCCATCGGCGATCAGCATGGTCCGGGAAACGCGCCGTGCCATGCTCGAATCGTGCGTAACCATGATGATGGTTTTCCCCTGGCCCACCAGCTCCTCGAACATCTCGAAGATTGAGTTGGCGGTCTTGGAGTCCAGATTGCCGGTCGGCTCGTCGGCGATCAGGATCGGAGGATCGTTGGCCATAGCACGGGCGATCGCAACCCGCTGCTGCTGTCCGCCGGAGATCGCGGTGGGGAGCTTGTTTGCGTGATCGGCCATCTCCACCCGTTCGAGGAGCTGCATCGCGCGCTCTTTACGTTCGGCCGGCGTGTACATGTTGCAAAAATCCATTGGCAGCATGAGGTTCTCCATAAGGGTAAGCATCGGCAGCAGTTGGAAGAACTGGAAGACGATACCCAGGGTGCGCCCGCGCCAGATGGCCATCTGGTTCTCGGTAAGGGAATGAACGGCCGTGTCGCCCACGTAAATCTCGCCGGACGTGGGGCGATCGATGCCGGTGATCATATTGATGAGTGTTGATTTTCCGCTGCCGGATTTGCCGATAACGCCGACGAATTCACCCTTGTAGAAGTGAGCATCGATGCTTTTTAACACAGTAAAATCACCGGCCGCATTGCTGTAGGTCTTGACGATCTTTTGCAGCCGGACCAGTGGTTGGTTGTCATCTCCCTCGATCAGCGGCGCGGGAGACATGACGGTGCGCTCTAAGCGCAGCTCGCTTCCAAACATACCCTTCCCTCCTTGACAGGCACCTTTTTTCTGTAAGCTATGCGGTTTCCCTGAACCGGGACAGCCCCGCGGCTTCAGGAACGCACACATACGAACTGACTATTATACGCTATTTCCTCTGGCAGAGTTTCATCACGGGGATAAATCAGGATAATTACCTCTAACCCAGGATTTTCCCACAGGCAGCAAACAGAAAGCCGGAACCGACAGCCAGAATACCCAAGCGCAAAAAATCACGCCGGGCCATCGCATCGTTGCGTTGCATAAGCATCCTCCTCAATAAAGATCTGAGGAAGAGTATAGCAGCCGCCTGTTTCAAGCGGATTGCAGCCATGTCGCAGTTGTGTCACAGTAAGAATCTCATCCTCCGGCTCCTTCTCCAGGGGCTGGAAAGGGGGTGTGGGGGTGGGCAGGAAGGAGCCGGCCTCTGCGATCCTTAGAGAAAACTTAAAGGGGTTGGAAACGCGGCTCCGTCGCGTCCCCAACCCCCTTGTCTCCTCTTGATGAGAAGGCGGTTTTGTACCTCAGGGCCTACACTCTGGCCGCTTCCGTGATCTTGAATTCTTCGAAGCCCAGCACCTGCCCGGGGATTACCTGGCAGTTGGCCGGGTTGGCAAGGCAGGCAAGGTCCGCCTTTGAGCTTAAGATCCGTTCGACTTTGCCGTCCAAAAGCTGTATGACCCGATCTACGTATTCCACCATGCGCAGATCGTGCGTGACCATGACGCCTGTGCGGTTCTGCTCGTGAACCAGCTCTGCCATGGTTTGAACGACCTGATAGGCGCGCTCCGTATCCAGGCTGGCGGTGGGCTCATCGGCCAGCACAAGGGTGGGGCGATTGATCAGCGAGCGGGCAATGGCGACGCGCTGCTGCTGCCCGCCGGAAAGCTGTTGGGGGAGTGCATTCATCCGATCCTCCAGCCCCAGCCGTGCCAGAAGCTCTTTGGCATGGTCGCGGAACCGTGGGGTAAATTCGTTGTTGAGCCGCAGCATCAGCTCCACGTTTTCCAATGCGGTCAGATACGGCACCAGGTTGTTGGACTGGAAGGTGAAACCGATCTTGCGACGGCGGAACTGTGCGCGTTCGGCCTCTTTCATTTTTGTCAGGTCTTGCTCGTCGATGAAGATGCTGCCTGAGGTGGGATCCAACAGCCCGGCCAACATGGCCAGCATCGTGGTTTTGCCGGAGCCGCTTGGACCGACCATGGCGACAAACTCGCCGGCATGCAGATCAAAAGAGACACCATCGACGGCGTTGATGGTCCCTGTGCCCGCCGGGTAGGATTTGATCACAGTTTGAACTTCTACCGATGTATTCATGGGATCTCCTCTTAGGCCAGCTTTAAGGCGGTGAGCGGTTCTACTTGCAGCGCGTAGCGGATGGAAACCAGTCCGCCCAGCGGTCCCATCAGCAGGATCGATCCCACCGCGATAGCGCCGGATCGCAGCTCGAAGATGATGGGAATGTTGGGAGGGAAGCCCGAGGCCACGAGCACTGTGAGGAAACTGCCGATCAGCACCCCCACGATGTTGATGGCGATGATCTGCAGCAGGATCGCGATGGCAACGACCCGGCTGGGTGTGCCAATGGCTTTCAACATGCCGATTTGCGCTACTTTCTGGAGCGTCTGGATCTGGAAAAAGCCCCCGATGACCAGTACGCCGATCAGCAGGGCAAAGCCGTTTTGGGTGGCTAAAGTGCTCTGTTGGGCGGTATAGCCGGGTGTGCTCTCATAGGCGGTTTTGCGATCTACTGCTTCGACGCGGCCCACCTGCGTTTCGATGCGCTCCTGTACACGATCGAAATCCCAGGGGTTTTCCAGTTGCACCGCGATGATATTGCCTGTCAGATCTTCGACGCTGCGGCGCGTGGAGGCCTGGGGTCTGAGCGTATCCCAGGTGACAAGGGGAACGAAAATTGAGGGGCGGATGGAGTATTTTTGGCTGGTGGTAATGCCTGCGACTCTGAGCGCGTAGAACTCAGCTTTGTTTCCCTGCGGCGTGCGGATGGCAAACCAATCACCTATGTTCAGGTTGGCGACCATGGCGACGGTCTCGTCAATAATGGCATCGTCTGAGCTCCTTCGAAGCAGCCCCTCCCCTTGGATCGCTGGCGGTTCGCCGGGCATCCCGGGTTCTACGCCGATGAGCGAGACATCAAGGGGATCTTTTGCCTCTCCTATCGGGATGGAAACGCTGGCGAAGCTGACCGGCCCTGCAGCCTTGACCCCTTCGACGTTATTGATGGCGCGCAGTGTGGCTCGATCGAGCGTGCTGCCGGCGATGGAAAGCTGCGCGATGTCCTGGTAGACGAGTATGTCCGCATTGAGCTTCTCGATGTACTCGCGGTTTCCCGATCCGAGCCCTTCACCTAAGGCGGCAATGAAAAGGATGAGCACGGTAATCAGCGCAATGACCAGGCTGAAGAGCAGGAAGCGCCCGCGATTGCGCCATATTTCTTTGAAGGTCAGATGGAGCGCGGTGGACATAGCTGTGGCCTCCTGGGTAGGGTTCCCTCAATCCTCTTTTGTACTGTCAGGTTGCTCGTCTTGACCATTTTTCTCCTGAATTCTGCTTCTGTCGATCAACGCTCTATCCAAAGAAATTGCATCTGAAGCCTTTTTTTGCCCGACTTGCATTTTATGGGATTCTGAGTAATTTAATAATAGATCTTATATCTTATTTTTAGAATGTCAATGAAGGTGCAGTGTGTTGCACCTGAGGAGGGAAAATGGATCACACGGTACCGCATCTTGAACTTTACGGTGTCCCCTGGACCACTGAGGAATTTCACGGCATGCCGTATCGCTGGCTGGGAAGGTCGGGACTGCGTGCATCCAACGTAGGCCTGGGCACCTGGAAGATCGGCTACCCGGAGACAGGGGACGGCTCACGGGTCGGTGCAGAGGCGGCCTTTGAGATTTTCGATCGTGCCGTGGACCTGGGAGTGACCTTCTGGGATACGGCGAACCGCTACAACAGCGCGTCGGGCAACTCCGAGCGGATCATTGGGACCTGGCTCAAGCAGAACCCCAACCAACGGCGCAATCTTGTGTTGGCAACCAAAATGTTTGGCGGTATGGATGGCCAGACGCCCAACCACAGCCGCCTCTCGCGGGGGAACATCCTGGACTCGGTCTACGCTTCCCTGGAGCGGCTGCAGGTCTCCACTATTGACCTGCTCTACTTTCACGCCTTTGACCCGTTGATCCCGCCGGAGGAGAGCCTGTCCGCCGTTGAGGATCTGATCAGCCGCGATATGGTGCGGTACTTTGGCGTCTCCAACTTCACCGTGGGCCAGCTTGCGCTCTATCGCGCGATTGAGACGAGTACTTCGATCCGCTGTCGGGTGGTTGCTGTCCAGAACCAATTCGATCTCCTGCATGGTGAGGACCCCGCTTATCTCGGCGTTTTGGACTATGCAGCCTCTCATGGCATTGCCTTTGTGGCCTGGAGCCCGCTGGCGCGCGGACTGCTGACGGAGCGCTACCTGGATCTGTCGAAAGTGGGGCCTGGGGATCGCCTGCACGATGAGGGGACGCTGGAGCGGGATACCGGTGGCAATAGCCTGGAAAGAGTCCGTGCGCTTGCCGCACTGGCTCACGGCTGGGAGCTGGAACTCAGCCAGCTTGTCATCGCTTACATGCTGGCGCTGCCTGGCATGGGGCCGATCATCGCGTCGGTTTCTTCGGTAAAGCAAGTGGAGTCCAACGCTATTGCGGGTAAGATTGTGCTCAGCGCGACACAGCAAGAACAGGTCAGGCAGTGTTTGATGGGGGTAAAGCCATGAGTCCAAAACGAACTGCCGTCGAACCGGCCGTCGTGGTGATCTTTGGAGCTTCGGGGGACTTGACCCAGCGCAAGCTGGTGCCGGCGCTGCACAGTCTGGCCTGCGAGGGAGCGCTCTCCTCCGCAACGCACGTCATCGGGGTAGCACGCAGCGCTTTCTCCGACGGCGACTTCCGTACGCAGTTATACGCGGGTGTGGAGGACTATGCCCGCCTCAAGCCGGGGATGTGCGCGTTGTGGGCCGACTTCTCCGAACGGCACACCTATCTTGCCGGGGAGTATGATGATCCTGCAACCTATCAGCGGCTTGCCGCAGCCCTGGCGGAGGTGGATGGACGCCGTGGCACTCAGGGCAATCACCTCTTTTACCTGGCCACCCCGCCGACGCTTTACCCCACCATCATCGCGCGGCTGGGTGAAGCCGGCTTGAATCACAGTTCAACGGGGTGGACCCGGATCATCATCGAGAAGCCCTTTGGGCATGACCTGGAGAGCGCCCGCAGCCTGAATGCGCAGATCCACCAGGTTTTCGCTGAGGAGCAGGTCTACCGTATCGATCACTACCTGGGCAAGGAGACCGTGCAGAATGTCCTTACCTTCCGTTTTGCGAACGCCATTTTCGAGCCGCTGTGGAACCGCAACTACGTGGATCATGTACAGATCACGGTGGCAGAGACGGTCCCGGTAGGACGGCGCGCGGGCTATTATGATGGGGCAGGGG
>JAVEWB010000091.1:0-1753 GCA_034004765.1 Anaerolineae bacterium | reverse complement strand
ACCTTCCGTTTTGCGAACGCCATTTTCGAGCCGCTGTGGAACCGCAACTACGTGGATCATGTACAGATCACGGTGGCAGAGACGGTCCCGGTAGGACGGCGCGCGGGCTATTATGATGGGGCAGGGGTGCTCCGCGATATGTTCCAGAACCACCTGCTGCAGCTTTTGACCCTCACAGCGATGGAGCCGCCGTCGGCTTTCAATGCGCGCGCCCTACGCGATGAGAAGGTCAAGGTGCTGCAAGCTCTGCGTCACTTGAGCCTCGATGATCTGGTGCTCGGGCAGTACCAGGGCTATCTGGCGGAGGAGGGGGTGGCCAAGGGCTCACAGATGGCCACCTATGCCGCGCTCAGGCTTTACGTGGACAACTGGCGCTGGCAGGGTGTGCCTTTCTATCTGCGTTCGGGCAAAGCTCTGGCGGATAAAGTCTCGGAGATCACGCTGCAGTTCAAACGGGTACCGCACCTTCTATTCCCTGAGAGCGCGGATCTGGCGGCGAATCGTCTCTCGCTCTGCATCCAGCCCGATGAGAGCATCCACTTACGTTTCGAGACGAAGGTGCCCGGCGCAGGGATGCGCACGACGCCGGTTGACATGACCTTCGAATATGCGGACAATTATAGTGGACGGCGGTTACCTGATGCCTACGAACGGCTTTTGTTGGACGCACTGCAAGGAGATGCCGCGCTCTTTGCCCGTGCGGATGAGATCGAGCTGGCCTGGACCGTTGTGGATCCTTTGCTAGATCGAGGTGTTCCTTTCCCATACGGCCCCGGCAGTTGGGGGCCGGCCGAAGCGGCCCTGCTGATTTCACAGCAGGGATGTGAGTGGGATTATGGGTGTCGGCGTGAGAAAAAAGGAGGTGGATGATGGCTGCAGGAGAACTCAGGGTCTATCCGGATGCACAGGCGTTGGCCTATGAGGCTGCGGCACAGATTGCAGCGCTGCTGTCGGAGGCTATTGCTGCCAGGAAGAGCGCCACGTTGGCTCTTTCCGGCGGCTCGACGCCGCATTTGACTTACACGCTGCTGGCAGCCCACTTCTCTGAACGTGTCGATTGGCAGCGTGTGCAGATCTTTTGGGGGGATGAGCGCTGCGTGCCTCCCGATCATCCGGAGAGCAACTACCGCATGGCGTATGAGACGCTGCTGACGCAGGTCTCCATCCCGGAGGCCAATATTCATCGAATGCAGGGGGAACTGCCCCCCGATGAGGCGGCGCTTGCCTATGAGCAGGAGCTGCGTGCCGTGTTTGGGGAGGCTGCAATCCCGCGGTTCGACCTGATCCTGCTGGGACTGGGGGATAACGGTCATGTGGCCTCACTTTTTCCCGGGACGGCGGCGATTGAGGAGCACACCCGCTGGGTGGTGGCCCACTACATCGAAAGTCTCGAATCCTGGCGACTCACCTTTACCCCGCCGCTTCTGAACGCTGCTGCAACGGCGCTGTTTCTTGTGTCGGGATCACGAAAGGGGCGGCGGCTCAAACAGGTACGCGAGGGCCCTTACCGTCCGCAGCGGCTCCCTGCTCAGATCGTGGCCCCTACCGATGGGAAGCTGCTCTGGCTGGTGGATGCACAGGCAGCACAGGCATGAAACAGCAGGAATGAAGACAGCGCTTTGGTGGATTCGGCGCGACCTGCGGTTGGCGGATAACCCGACGCTCAGCACGGCGCTGGCCCGGGCAGAACGTGTGCTGCCGGTCTTTGTCCTTGACCCGGCGGTATGGCCTTTGCCTGAGGTGGGGGAGAAAC
>JAVEWB010000090.1:5075-7676 GCA_034004765.1 Anaerolineae bacterium | reverse complement strand
GGATGGACGCTTCGAGCATGCCGCCCTGCGCAGAAGCGGCCTGTCGCACCGATGCTGCCGCACCCTTCGTCCGCAGGAGAAAGCCCTGCGTCGCGCCGGGATAGGTGAAATGATAGCGCGGAGTCGTCACCGGCTCCTCTTCACCGGCAATCTGCCGGCCCAACGAGCAGAGAAAATCGGCACAGGCGGAGATATTCGTGAGATTGCGCGCGCCGAGGAGACTGGCCGCGGATAGCGTATCGTTCAGGGGCTCGCGCCAGCACAGCGGGATGCCCTCAATACCTGCTGCCACACCCAGTACCATGCCGACGTTCCCGGCGTTGCTGCCTGTCTGCCCTCCTGCACTCGCGGCAATACGCACGCTGCGGGAGAAATCACCGCCGCCGTAGAGCAGGGCCAGCACCACCCGAGCTCCATTCGGAACCACCGCGAGCCACGTATCCTCGTCCTGGGAGCCCACCAGCGTTTCCACAACCTGCACTGCGCTGCGCCAGTCCTCAGGATTGGCAGTATGGAACTCCAGCAGTGCCCGGATGGTTCGGGCGTAGGTGCTCTCCTCGGGGATGACGGCAAGGGCCGTCGCCACCAGCTTGCGGGGATCTGTCTCACCGAAGGCCGCGCTCACCAGTGCCGCGACAAAGCGCGCGCCGTAAAGGCCTTCGCCATCATAGGCCACGCTTGCCGCGCACTCCGCATACGAGGCCGCCAGCTTCGGATTATCCGGCACCAGCAGCCCCCAGAAATCATTGCAGGTCTGACCGCCGACCTGCTCCGCCAGCGCAGCACCGTTCAACACTGCGGCCCCGGACTCCGGCGCCGCGATATTGGCGCTCAAATTGCAATAAGCCGTATGATCAGCGGAGACGCCGTAGCCATCCCAGCGGAACGTCCCATGCTGGTCCCCCAGGTAGTTCAACCAGGTTTTGCCGATCTGAAAGGTCGTTGCATCCGGGCCGTAATCCTTGACAGAGCGTGCCAGGATCAGCGCTAATGACGTATCGTCTTCCGGGCCAAAGAGTGTGCCCGCAGGCAGAGGTAGGTAATCCGTTATTTCCTTTAGATCCTGGGTAGGTCGACCTTCCAGTGGAGCTCCCAACCGCACCCCAATACACTTGCCCAACCAACCGGCATAGACCCTCAAAGCATACGCTTGCGAAAGAACCGATAGTTCCACGATGCAGCACCTCCAAGCAATAAAAATGGTTCGTAGTGCGTCATACGTAACCCGTCAATCGTCATATTTTTTGACGTTTGACGCATGACGTTTGACGGGTTACGTTTCACTATTCCACGCTTCCAACAGCAGCTCGAGCTCGCTGTATTTGTAAATGACCGCATCGGCCTCCGGATAGAAGAATGTGTCATCATCTCGCACACCGGCATAGCGGACGGTGCGCATCCCTACAGCCTGAGCCCCGCCGACGTCCGTATAGCGCAGATCCCCGATATGGACCGCCTGCTGAGGCGGCGTGTTTAACAGCTCCAGAGTAGCACTGAACAGCGTAGGGTAGGGCTTACTGCGGCCGAACTCATCGGAGAAGGTCAGCGCCGAGAAATAGTCAAGCAGGCCATCGCGAGCCATGAGCGCGCGCAGGCCATCACCGGGGATGATGCCAGTATCCGACACCAGGCCCAGGCGGTAGCGTTCCGCAAGGCGAGACAGCACAGCGACCACATCCGCTACAGGGAGAGCGATCTGCGCTGCCACTTCCACCATCTTCCTGACTGTCTGGGCAAAGGTTGGCTCGGGAAGCATCACCTGCAGCTCTTCCAGAAAACGCCGCAGCCACTCATCCGCACCAAAGGTCTGCTGCTCGCCCCGCCAGACGCGATCCCAGGCTCCCCAGGTTTTGTGCAGCGCCAGCAGCATCTGTCTATCCGAAATATCCGTGCGCCCGGCGCTGTCCAACACGCTTCGCAGGTGTTGAAGCCGCAGCAGTTCAGGAGATTGCTCATAATGGTAGAGCGTGCACCAAAAATCAAAGGTCAGCGCCTGGATCATCTGTCCTCATGTCGTCAGTTGACGATGCCCGTGAGATACGTTACCGTGTGTGTATGATAAAACACAACGGCCGAAACGCAATGTTTCCTTAACGGTAAGGGTACTTGCAGGTATAGAGAAATTGCAATAAACTAAAGATGGTTATTGAAATTACAGTGGTATAAATAGAATAGCATAGTGTGGATTTGACAGAGGTAATTGAGGGGACTGAAGATGAACGCACGACTCCGCTCCTTCTTGACAGCCTGGCCTATTACCATGGTCCTTGTCGCCAGCCTGTATTTTCTTGCAGCCAGCTTAGGATGGGCCGTTACGACACGCGGCGATGCCAGCTCCCCTGTCTGGCCCGCATCCGGAATCGTACTGGGCGCAATGATCCTGCTGGGCTATCGCATCTGGCCGGCCATTCTGGTAGGCGAGTTTTTTGCCTCGTTGCTGTACTTCACCTCCTCAGGTACACCCCTTCCCCAAGCGGCCTTCGTCGCGCTGCTTTCCGGGGTGAACAGCACGTTGGAGCCCCTTGTCGGTACCTGGCTCATCCGCCGCCTGATCGACACGCCCTATCCTTTCGAACGCACAAAAGACTTGGGCCTCTTTGC
>JAVEWB010000090.1:0-4975 GCA_034004765.1 Anaerolineae bacterium | reverse complement strand
CGGCCTTCGTCGCGCTGCTTTCCGGGGTGAACAGCACGTTGGAGCCCCTTGTCGGTACCTGGCTCATCCGCCGCCTGATCGACACGCCCTATCCTTTCGAACGCACAAAAGACTTGGGCCTCTTTGCCGGAGTAGCCGCGTTGTTTGCGCCGACGATTAGCGCCACCTTGGGCACGCTCGGTGCGTGCAGCCTGGGGTTCGTGTCATGGGAGGATTTTCTGACGGTGTGGCTCACGTGGTGGGCCGGGGATGCCGTAGGGACCCTGATCATCGCCCCCTTCATCCTGACCTGGTTCCAGCCACCTCGGGAGCCCATCTCGCTCAAACAATGGGCCAAAGGCACACCACTCTTCATTCTGCTCGCCGGCATCATCTGGTTAGGACTGGAAAATACCCCCGGGACTATAGGGCTGGCACCTTACTACCTGGGCTATCTGGTCATTCCGCTCACAATAGCCGTCACTTTTCAATTTGGTCAGCGCGGGGCTACTCTGGCAACGTTGATCACCACAGTGATTGCCGTTTGGCGCATTCTTGGCGGGCACGGCCCTTTCTCTGCAAATCCGCAACAGGCTGCGCTCCTGTTGCAAAGTTACCTGGCAGTACTCAACATCACCGCCTTGATGCTGGCCGCCGTGCTGACCGAGCGCGAACATGTGAAGGAGGCCGCGCGAGGGAGCACCGCCCAGTTGGAATTAGCCGTCCATGCGATTCAAATGGGAACATGGAGCTGGAACATTCCCAATGGCACGATCCAATGGTCGGAAGAAATCGAGGCCAGCCTCGGAGCAGTGCCGGGGGGCCCCCAAGAAACACGGGAAGCCTATTACAAACGCATCCATCCTGATGACCGCGAAAGGGTGGCAGAAGCCCTGGCTCATTTCGTCAAACAAGGGAGAGACGAGTGCCAGATAGAACATCGCATCCTCACCCCTGATGGAAAAGTGCGCTGGATCGAGGTCAGGGGGAAGCTGCTCAAAGACCCACAAGGACAGCCGCTTCAGTTCACAGGAACCGTGATCGATATCACCCAACGCAAAGAGGCAGAGACCGCCCTACGCCTCACCCAATTCGCAGTGGAGCAGTCCCCGGAGGCCGTGTTCCTGATCAATCCCGACGCCACGTTTGCCGATGTCAATCGCGCCGCCTGCCACACGCTGGGCTACTCGCGGGAAGAACTTCTGACGATGGGCGTCCCCGATATCGATCCAAACTTCTCCGCAGAGATCTGGCCCGCTCATTGGGCAGAGGTCAAAGAACGGAAAACTTTCTCCTTCGAGTCCCTTCACCGCACCAAAACAGGACGGCAATTTCCGGTGGAGATCACTGTGAATTATCTGGAATTCGAGGGCCAACCCTACAATTGGACCTTTGCCCGCGACATCACCGAAAGCAAACTGGCCGAAGACGCCCTCCGCCGATCCGAACGGCTCTTTCATTCCCTGTTAGAGAGCCTGCCGCAGAACGTCTACAGCAAGGACCTGGAAGGCCGCTTCATCTTTGCCAATCAAAACTACTGCCACATCCAGGGGAAACCCCTGGAGGAAATCGTCGGCAAGAGCGATTTCGATCTGCATCCGCCGGAACTCGCACAAAAGTATCGGGACGACGACCTCGCCGTCATCCAGGGCGGGCAAACCGTCGAGATCATCGAGGAACACCAGCCACTCGGCAAGGAAAAATTCTACGTCGATGTAATCAAAACACCGGTCTACAGCGCCAAAAGCGAGATCACCGGGACCTTAGGCATCTTCTGGGATATCACCGACCGCAAGCGTACGGAAGAAGCTATGGCAAACCTGCTGGCACAGGTTCAGGAGCAGGCCCAACGCGTGCAGCAGATCATCGACACGGTTCCGGAAGGGGTGCTTCTTTTGAACCCCGAGCAGGAGATCATCAGCACCAACCCCATTGCAGAGAGGGAGCTTCTCATCTTAGATACGACGCTGTCCGGACAACGCCTGACCCACCTGGGGCTCACACCCTTGAACGCCCTGTTAACCTCTCCGCCCAAAGGGCTATGGCACGAGGTCAAATCCAATGGGCAGACGTTCGAGGTGATCGCGCGCCCTATCGAAACCGGCCCCACCACCGGCGGATGGGTGCTCATCCTACGGGACGTCACCAAGGAGCGCGAGATCCAGGAGCAGGTGCGACAGCAAGAACGTCTGGTGGCCGTCGGACAGCTTGCCGCAGGCATCGCCCACGACTTCAACAACATCATGGCCGTCGTCGTCCTTTACGCGCAGCTCATGGCCCAGACACCCGACCTCCCCCATAAATTCTACGAACGCCTGGGCACGATTCAAAGCCAGGCCCAGCAGGCCACGAACCTGATCCAGCAGATTCTCGATTTCAGCCGCCGGGCCGTCCTGGAGCGCAAGCCCATGGACCTGCGTCCCTTCCTGAAAGAGGTCGCCGGGCTGCTCAAGCGCACCCTGCCGGAGAACATCAAGGTCGCGCTCTCGTATAGCGACGAAGAATACACCATCCACGCCGATTCCACGCGGATGCAGCAGATGATCATGAACCTTGCCGTCAATGCACGCGATGCCATGCCCGACGGCGGGACCTTTTCGCTCGCGCTGGGCCGTGCCGGAGATGCCATCCGGTTGGCCGTTGCCGACACCGGAACAGGTATCTCTCCTGAGGCCTTATCGCACGTTTTCGAGCCCTTTTTCACCACCAAAGCGCCGGGACAGGGGACCGGGCTGGGGCTGGCACAAGTCTACGGCATCGTGAAGCAGCATGATGGCGAAATCCAGGTCAAGAGCCAGATGGGGATGGGGACCACCTTCATCATTACCTTCCCGTCCTATTCCACCGCGCTCCGCCCACTTCCCGAAGAGCCGCACTCGCTGACCGCCGGCAGCGGAGAGCTTATCCTGGTGGTAGAAGATAATATGGCTACCCAGGAAGCCCTGACGGCCAGCCTGGAGATGTTGGGCTATCACGTCCTGACAGCCGGCAACGGACAGGAGGCGCTGTCGGTCATCCGGGAGCACGGCGTCCGGGCAGGACAGGATCATGGCGGCATTGCGCTGGTGCTGAGCGATGTGGTCATGCCGGACATGGGAGGGATCGCCCTCTTCCATGCCCTGCGCAAGGAGGCGGTCCCGGTCAAGTTCGTCCTGCTGACCGGGCATCCCTTGAAAGAGGAACTCGAGACACTGCGCGCGCAAGGGCTTGCCGGCTGGCTTTCCAAGCCACCCAATCTGGATGCTCTGGCGGATATGGTGGCCCGGGCACTCAAAGGGTAGAAAAGCTGTTTGACAAATCTCACCTTTGTAGTATCTTAACCCCAGTACATGGGATTTAGGGAAATAGGATGAAGCACTCGATAGATTTCAACACCCTGAATAACAGGCGTCGCACCAGCGCAGAGCCAGATCATCTGGGTCTGTTGGATTTGGTGTAACAAGCCCGTCCCACGGTTTATAAGACACCCAAAGCCAGCCCCCAGAAGGGGCTGGCTTTTTTGCGCGATGGAACCCATTCCCATCGCGCTTTTCTTTTTCCGGGTGAATCCATAATCATTTCCATACATAGAGAAGAGGAGAGACGCAATGAAAGGCAAATTCAACAAAGTGGTATTGGCATATTCGGGTGGGTTGGACACTTCGGTGATCGTGCCCTGGCTCAAGGAGAACTACGGCTGCGAGGTCGTGACCTTCACCGCGGACGTGGGACAGGGAGAGGGGGAACTGGTCGGGTTGGAGGAGAAAGCCATCGCCAGCGGCGCGAGCAAGGCCTACGTCGCCGACCTGCGCGAGGAGTTCCTCATGCAGTACGCCTTCCCTACCATGCAGGCCGGCGCGATCTACGAGCACCTCTACCTGCTGGGCACCTCCTTCGCCCGCCCGGTGACCGCGAAGAAGATGGTCGAGATCGCATCGCAAGAGGGAGCGGATGCGATTGCCCACGGATGCACCGGCAAGGGGAACGACCAGGTGCGCTTCGAACTGACCGTCAAGGCGCTCAATCCGCATCTGGCCGTGATCGCCCCCTGGCGTGAATGGGATATCCGCTCGCGGGAGGATGCGCTGGCCTACGCCCGTGAGCACAACATAGCGGTCGCCGCGACGGAGAAGTCCATCTACAGCCGCGACCGCAACATCTGGCACCTGAGCCACGAGGGCGGCGTCCTGGAAGACCCTTGGGCCGCGCCGGAAGAGGAAATGTTCTGCATGACGGTCGCGCCGGAAGCGGCCCCCGACACGCCGCTCATCGTGACCATCGACTTCCACAAGGGCTTCCCCGTGGCCCTCGATGGCCAGGCCATGGGGCCGGTCGAACTCCTGACGAAGCTCAACGAGATGGGTGGAGCCCACGGCGTCGGGCGCGCCGACATGGTGGAGAACCGGCTGGTCGGGATGAAATCCCGCGGCGTCTATGAGACGCCCGGCGGCACGATCCTCTACATCGCCCACCAGGGATTGGAGAGCCTCTGCCTGGATAAGGACACGATGCACTACAAGCAGGTCATCGCACAGCGCTACGCCGAACTGGTCTACAACGGGCTGTGGTTCACGCCGCTGCACGATGCGCTCGACGCCTTCGTGGCCAAGACGCAGGAGACCGTGACCGGCAGCGTCCGCGTCAAGCTCTACAAGGGGAGCTGTGTCGTCGTGGGCCGCAAGTCGCCGTTCAGCCTCTACCGCGAGGACTTCGCCACCTTCGGGAAAGACGACGTCTACGACCAAAGCGATGCCGCCGGGTTCATCAACCTCTTCGGCCTGCCGCTCAAGGTCCGCGCGCTGATCAGCGTCGAGAACGGCTGGGCGAAGGGCTTGGAGTCACCCGACTACAGCAAGTTCAAGCGCGATTAAAGTCGCGGGATAGCTTTTTCAGCACAGAGAAGTACAGTTGGAACAAAGAAAGCTCCGAGCCCCCGTCCCGGGGGCGACGCTTAGCAGCACTTGCCTCTCCCCGCCCCCGAGACAGGGGCGGGGAGCATGAAATTTACGGAAGGGAA
>JAVEWB010000089.1:0-7718 GCA_034004765.1 Anaerolineae bacterium | reverse complement strand
TGGCATCGTCGGTCTCGCCGGAGCGATGGGAAACCACCGCGGTCCAGCCGTGGGTGTGCGCCATTGACACAGCAGCAATCGTCTCGGTCAGCGTGCCGATCTGGTTGAGCTTGATCAGAACAGAGTTGACCGCGTTTTCCTTGATGCCGCGCGCGATGCGCTCGGTGTTAGTCACCAGCAGGTCATCGCCTACGATCTGGAGCCGGTTCCCCAGTCGCTTGGTCATCAGCTTGAACCCTTCCCAGTCATCCTCCGCCAGGCCATCCTCGATGCTGATGATGGGGTATCTGGCGACCCAATCGGCGTAGAAATCGACCATCTCCTCACTGGAGAGGACACGCCCCTCTTTCTTGAGGTTGTACTTGCCATCCTCGTAGACCTCGGACGCCGCCGGGTCCATCGCGATGAACATCTGCTCACCGGCCTTGTACCCCGCCTTCTCGATGGCCGCCAGGATGACCTCGATGGCCTCCTCGTTGGTCTTGAGACTGGGCGCAAAACCGCCCTCATCGCCCACACCGACACCATAGCCCTTGCTCTTGAGGACGCTCTTAAGGGCATGATAGGTCTCGGCACCCCAGCGCAGCGCCTCGGCAAAACAGGGCGCGCCCACCGGCATGACCATGAACTCCTGCAGATCGGGGCCATCCACCGCGTGCTTCCCGCCGTTGAGGATGTTCATCATCGGGACGGGCAAAACGTGCGCGTAGACGCCGCCAATATAGCGGTAAAGCGGGATTGCAAGGAAGCTGGCCGCGGCCTTGGCCACTGCCAGGGAAACACCTAACATCGCATTGGCCCCCAACGTAGCCTTATTGGGGGTGCCATCGAGCTCGATCATCATCTCGTCGATGCCCTTCTGATCGGTGGCATCCCAGCCAACCAGCTCCGGCGCAATGACGCCCTCGACATTCTCCACTGCCTTGAGGACACCGTTGCCGTTGTAGCGGCTCTTGTCCCCATCGCGCAGCTCCAGCGCCTCATGCACGCCGGTCGATGCCCCCGAGGGCACTGCTGCACGGCCCCACGAACCGTCTTCCAAAATGACTTCAACCTCGACCGTGGGATTACCACGGGAGTCCAAGATCTCCCTTGCCAGGATATCTTCAATCGTGGACATACTACCCTCCTTAACCGTACCTGTAGATCAAAATGATGAGGTCGGCACCGCGACCTCGCACATCATACAACAAAGTGGGAAGAGGGCAAGAATAAAACGTGATGCGTCAGGCGTTAAAACGTCAAACGTCAGAGTGCTTTTGACGTTTGACGCATGACGCTTGACAGTTCACACCCTCATTCTCCCAACATACCGCGTACAATGATGTCCACGGCAGCCTCTTCATCGAGGCCGCGGGACATCAGCGTCTCCAGCTCCTTCTTGTCCACCGTGCCAATGGCGGCCTCGTGCGTCACCTGCGCCTGCGGATTGGTCACGTGGACAATGGGCATCGCGTTGGCGACCGCCTCATCCCGCACGATCTCCACGCAGTCCATGTGGCCGCGGGCCGCCGGAGCATTGCCCTCGGTGATGCCGATGACCTCACTGTGTGCATGTTCCCGCACGGCAACGCGCGATTTCGCCAGTCCGCGCGCGTTCTTTCCATTGAGGCGGATGGTCTCTCGGACGATGATCTCATCGTCGCCGTAGCCCATCGCTCTTGCCACCAGCTCCGCGACGCCATCCGCCGCGACGTCCACGACGTAATCGAACTCCATCTTGCCGACACGCCCCTTGCTCAGGTTGAAGCCGCTGTAGTAGCGCCCGCCCTCGTCCACCACCACCTGCGCCTTGGGCAGCACGACGACCCCGCCGGTCTCGCCGTGGTAGTGGGTCTCATCATAGCGCATCGTCGCGTTCTTCCCCACGTGGATCGTCCCCTCCATGATGTGCTGGACCTTGACCGCATTGGGGAAAGTACAGTGCGCCATGAACGAGACACTCGCCCCCTCCCCGATCTCGAAATCGGAGAGGATACGCTGCACTCCCTCCGCCGGGATGACGCCGAAGCAAAGGTGCACCGGCAGCTCCACCTTCGTCCCCGGCTCGATCGTCAGGTGAACCTGCACGCCGTCGGGGAGCGATTCCGCCGTCACCGACAGCCCCGGAATGCGATTGACCCCCAGGACCTTATTGCCGCTGATCACCAGGCTGGCCATTTTGGGAGACTTCAGGAACTCCGGGTTGCCCCCGGACTTCTCATACGCCTTCAGGATGGCCTCAAAGTCGCTCATAGTCGGCCTCCGACTCCACCGCCTGCGGCAGCTCACAAGGACGGCACCAGCGAGAGTACGTATCGCACACGATGGTGGGATCCCCCGTCGCCATCACCCGCCCCTCGCAGACCAGCGAGGCAAGATCCGCAATCTCCACCACCTCATTGCGATGGCTGATCAGCAGAACGGTTGTCCCTTCCTCGGCCAACCGGTGAATCAGGCGACCGATGTCGCTCAACGTCATCGCATCGATCCCGGAATCCGGCTCATCTAAGATGGCCACCTTGGGCCGCATGGCGTAGATGGCCGCCAGCTCGACACGCTTGCGCTCGCCCCCGGAGAGCGAGTCATCCACGAAACGCGTCAGGTAGAGCGCCGGGTTCAGCGCCACCGCATCCAGCGCCTCACGAACGCGCCCTATATCGGGCCTGGACATACCCAAGCCGATGTAGCGGGAAACCGTCAGCCCCTCGAAGCGCGCCGGCTCCTGCCAGGCTAACGTCAAGCCGCGCTTGCCGCGCTCGGCGATGTCCAGGGAGGTGATCTCCTCCCCATCGAGCCAGACCTCGCCGGAATCCGGCTTGTAGCCCGCACTGCCCATCAACGTATACGCCAGCGTCGATTTCCCCGAACCGTTCAACCCCAGCAGCGCGTGGACTTTGCCGCGCTCCAGGGAAAGAGTAACGCCCCGCAGAATCTCGCGCTCGTCGCGCGTCAAACAGAGATCGACAATCTTCAACACGATATCTTCAGATGGCATTCTTCCCCCAAAGGCACAGAGTGTTATGCGAGTGTGCCTTAATTAATTATACCATTTATTTCTTTTTTAGGCAGCACAAAACCCCGCCTCCGAGGACGGGGGCGGGGAGCACCGTAACATCAAGAAGCCAAAATCGCTTCGATCGCCTCGAGGGTCTCCGGTGTGAGCTTCACCCCCGACGCCGCGACGTTCCCCTCGACGTGACGGGGCTTGCTCGCGCCGGTGATGGCGGAGCTGATCTCCGGACGGCGGAGTATCCAGGCGAGCGCGAGCTGCGCGGGCGTGAGGCCAAGCTCCTGCGCCAGCGCCGTGATTTTACGCGCTTTGGTCAGGTTAGCCTCGTTCAGGTCGCGGTCCAGCCAGGTACTGGACGCCGCCCGCGTCCCCTCGGGGATGCCGTCGTTGTACTTGCCGGTGAGCAGCCCCTGCGCCAGCGGGCTGAAGACGACCAACCCCATGCCGTACTTCGCCGCGGTTGGCAGGATCTCCGGCTCGATGTGGCGGTCCAGCATGTTGTAACGCGGCTGCTCGACCTGGGGAAGATAGGCATTGTAAAAGCGCGCCGTCCCTACAGCTTCCTCCAATTGCGCTGCGCTCCAGACGCTGGTCCCCCAATAGAGGACCTTCCCCTGATGCACCAGGTCGTCCATCGCCCGCACGACCTCGGCGATCGGCGTCTCCGGGTCGTAGCGGTGGCAAAAGTAGAGATCCAGGTAATCGGTCCCGATGCGGCGCAGCGAGCCCTCCACCGATTCCATGACGTGCTTGCGGCTCAAGCCGCGGTCGGTCACCGCATCGCTCATCGGCCAGAAGAGCTTGCTCGAGATGACCAGATCCTGGCGGCGCAGTCCCAGCGTGCGGATCGTTTCCCCGACCACACGCTCCGCTTCGCCGTGCGCGTAGGCGTCCGCCAGGTCGATGAAATTGACACCCAACTCGACCGCGCGTTTGATACACTCGCGGGTCAGGTCCTGCTCCACCGAGCCCCCATAGGTCAACCACGCGCCCAGCGCGATCTCACTGACCTTGAGGCCAGAGGTCCCTAAACGACGATATTCCATTGTTCACTCCTTCGATGAATATCACGCTTAAGCCACGAATTACACAAAGGGACACGAATTCAATCTTTGAAAGAATTCGTGGAAATTCGTCCCCATTCGTGGCAAAAATTAACTCTTACCGGGCGTAGGTGCCCATCAATTCCGTTTCGGTCAGGATGTGGCTCTCCATTGCCTTGAGCAGCTCGGCCTTGGTTGCACCGGTAGACAGATCCAGCATCGCATCCAGCGCGTAGAGTTTGAAGAAATAGCGATGCTTCCCAAACGGCGGACAGGGACCGCCGTACCCAAGCTTGCGCCAGCTATTATGCCCGTGGAGACTGCCGTCGGGCAGCACCGGATCGGGGCGCACGCCGCCAGGCAGCTCCCGGCACGTTGCGGGGAGGTTGTAGAGCACCCAATGCACCCACACACCCACCGGCGCATCGGGGTCGTCCATGATCAGCGCGAAGCTCCGTGTGCCCGCCGGAGGCTCGCCCCAACTCAGCGGCGGGGAACTGTCCTGTCCGTCACAGCTATGCACGTGGGGAATCGTCTCCCCCTGCTTGAACGCCGAACTCGTTAACGTAAACATTGCAGCCTCCTTTGGTCATCCGTCATGCGTCAAACGTCATCTGCTGATTTGCATCACGCTTCGACATACACGTCAATTAAGTCTCTCAGCATCGTGGCAGCAGAAGGAATAGGAGTTGGCTCATCGATGATCGCAGTGATCGTACCGTAAATATCTGTCGTAAAGACGACGCCCATCTGCTTGCGCCCCAGGTGGCCCAGCGGGTGGTCAGGTGCAAGAGAGGTCGGCGTCACCGAGAGCGCATACGTTCCATCGCTCCGGCGCTCCGCCTTAGCCAGCAGCCGGTAGCGCTCCCCATGCTCGCGCGCGGCCTGTAGCTCATCGACGCTCACACTCCGCACGCCCGCGCGCGCGACTTCGTCCAGCCGCGCCGGGTAGCCCAGCGTTGCATTAGCCAGGATCGTCAACTTGGCCGCCGGGTCCCACCCATCGAGATCCCACGTTCCATCACCCTCCAGGACACCCGCCGCGTAGGCCTCGTGCAGCGCATCCTCCCACGGAAGGCCGTCAGTCAGCATATCCATCACGTAGCCGGTCACCAGATTGGGCACCGCCTCCAGGCGCTCTATCACCGCACCACGCAGATCGCGGTGGCCCAGGTTGATCGCGGGCAGCCCGCCGGCAACCGTACCATCGAAGCGCAGCTTGACGTGGTACTCCTGCGCCAGCGCGTGAAGCTCCTGATAGGCCATCACCAGCGGCCCCTTGTTCGGCGTGACCACGTTCATCCCACGCTTCAACGCCGTGCGGATGCAGGTCAGCGCCGGCTCCGCACCCTGTTGAAGGTTGACCGGTGAGGCTTCGAGCAGCAGTTCGGCCTCCGCGTTAGCCACCAGCGTCGGGGCATCCCAATCACGGCGGCCTACCCCGGGGTAATCCGCAATGGTGCCGCCCTCGCGCTTGAGCCGCGCCACCTTGCCCAGCTCCAACCCCTGAGGATCATAGGCCACGCCGCGGCTGTCGGAAGCGCCCACCAGGTGCAGTGCCAGGCCGTAGCGTTCGCGCAATAAGGGGTCCTTGTCCTGAAGAATCTCGCAGAAGCGGCGGCCCAGATTCCCCAGGCCAATCAACACGAAACGGATGTCTTGCATCAAGCCCTCCACGTGAAAAGGTTAAGCAGCATAGAGCAGCAGTCTGCACAGAATGTACAGCTTACTATAGGACAAAACAAGGAAAAGACAAAAAGCGTCCCCGAGACGGGGACGCCGAGCCTTTCAATTCGCTGCTCCCCCTCCCCGTCTCGGGGATGGGCAAAAGTTGCCTATGCGTCCAGGCGGGCAGCCAACAGAGGAACCAGCATCTCTTGGGGCATCAGTCCACCGTGGCGGCCTCGTAGAATCTTAGGAATCTCCCGGTCACGCACCAGCACGCCATCGTCCTTCATAATGCCGACCAGATCGCCCAATCGATGGTAGACCTCCGCATAAGGCTCCCCCGGTCCGAACAACCCACTCCGGATCGCGCCTTCTTGAGAGAGCAGCATCAGGCGATCCGCAAAAGTCGAGGCCAGGTACTCCTGCACCGCCTCCAGGTGGCCGGCCCGCACGTAGAAAAACGGCGACCGCGCCTCCCCTAGCGGCGGGAGCACCAATGCATCGCGCAGCAGGGGATGGTCGCCCAGGAAGATCGCCTTCTCCTCCGGCACCCGGATTTGCCCGTGATCTGCTAAGATCAGTAAAAGCGTTCCCTCGCGGTCCTCCGGATCGAGAGCATCCAGGAAGGTCTTCTTCAGAAGAAAAGCATTCGAACGCACCTCGTTAAAGCCTGTATCATGGAGTGGGCCATGCATATGAGAAAGCGTGTCCACCGCGCCCCAGTAACCGGTCAGCAAGAGACGCTCACCGCGGTGCAGTTGCAGCACCTCACGAAGTGTCGACCAGAAGTCCGAACCGTAGGCGTGACCGTAGAGTCGGCGCACGCCCCGGAAATAGATGCGGCTCAGGGGACCGTGCTTCAAGTGGCTGGCAATGACCTCATCGGTGGGGATCCCCTGCGCGGCCAACTGCTCCGCCAGTGAGGGGACGGGGAGGAAGCGCTCCGGCTCCATCCCCCAATCCAAAAGGTAGCCCGATCCGTGGGCACCGGTCGGCGAAAAAGAGATGCACTCGACGCCCATCTGCCACTCCCGGAGGTACATCTCATAGGCCAGCAGCCCGTGGCGGACCGGCGGCGCTCCCGTCCGCAGCGTCGCCAGCACATTACAGGTCGTCGATGGAAAAACCGTGGTTAGTGGGAGGAGCTTCCCGCGCGCCGCAAGGTCACCGAAAGCGAGATGTGGGTCCCGGCCCAGCATCCAGTGAAGCTGCTCCCAGCCCAGGCCATCCAGGATCACCATGATCACGCGTCGCACCCCATCCGCCAGATCGCCAAGGAGATCGGACTGCAGAGGGGGCAGCATGCCGGGGAGATCGGCGCCCAGGAGATGGGCAATCGTCGCCGGGACGTTGCCCACGGAGAGCCCCTCGTAGCGGGGCCAGACGAATGGTGCCGGCAGCTCCGGCACCGCTGCCGGGCGATAGGTGCGCAGCTCACGTTCGAGTGTCTGACTGTCCATTTCGACCTCCTACCAAGGTGCAACGCACTTCAGAAAGTGCGCTGCACCTGAGCGATAATCGGGCGCATCGCCTGCGCGGCATGGGCGCGGTGGCTCAAGCGATTCTTCATCTCTGCAGGGAGTTCGGCCATCGTGCAGCCGGCCTCGGTCACGTAGAAGACGGGATCATAGCCAAAGCCACCCTCTCCGGCAGGCCCGTCTGCGATGAGCCCCTCGCAGACGCCCTCGGTCAGGAATTCCCGGCCGTCGGGAAGCACCAGCGCAGCCACACAGCGGAAGCGCGCCAATCGCCGGTCCTCGGGGACACCCTCCAGCGCGCGCAGCAGCGCCCGGTAGCGGACCTCATCCGTACCCAGGTGGTAGCGTGCCGAACGCACACCCGGCGCGCCCTCCAGCGCATCGACCTCCAACCCGGAGTCGTCCGCCAACGTAGGCAGTCCGGATTCCGCCGACAGCGCTAGCGCTTTGAGCAGCGCGTTTTCATGGTAGGTCTCACCGGTCTCGTCCACCTCGGTGGAAAGCCCTAAATCATCGGGGAGGATCACCTCAACCGGC
>JAVEWB010000088.1:0-7737 GCA_034004765.1 Anaerolineae bacterium | reverse complement strand
TGAGCGGTGCCCCCTTGACGTCTTTACAGAGATGTGGGGTGAAGGTCCATCAGAACGTCGACGCGGCGATCACTCAGGCGCTTGCTATTGAGCCTGAGAAGCGGTTTGCCAATGCCTGGGGAATGAGTCTGGCGCTGCAGGGGCGATCTGCCGAGGCGACAGGCAAGGACTGGGGTGCGGCAGAAGCGGCACGCTTCGCTGCTGCTGAAAGACCTGTAGGACACCGTGCGACAGAGCGCGCTGATCTCTATGCTTTCAACGCGCCGATAAAGGCGGCTTCTCAACCTGTGCGGTTGATCCCCTGGCAGAGGGAACTGACTACGGCTCTGGGTATGGCGTGGATAGGGATGCTCCTGGTCCAATCGCTGCTATTCGGTGATACGACGGCAATCTCGCAGTATATCGGATTGAGTGTGGGGGCGCTGCTGCTTGGGGGAATCGGCTGGTTTGTCGGGGACACGATTTTCCAGGCGCTTACCCTCCCTGCGGGGGATCTTACGGCTGCAGCGGTGCCGGGTGCCAGGCCTACTCAACGTTTGGTGGTCAATACCAGAAAGTTGATGCGCGGCTTGACTCCCTTGCAGCAGGGGCTGCTGTTGGCCGCGATGGTGGCCGGGGCTGTCCTGGCCGCCTGGTTTCTGGGACCGATCGTTTTGCATATCCCTTTCTTATGGTTTTATTTGCCGTCTTATGCTTTTGCCGCACCTCTGGCCTATGCAGCTACGGGGCGACGGGTAGGAATGGCCGGCCTGGCCCACATTCTGGTAGCCAGTCTGGGGGGTGCGGCGCTGCGGGCCAGTACAGGGTTGGGCCGCGATTTCAGTGTACTTTTCCTGGCTTCTGTGGCATCCGCACTGGCTATTGAAGTCTTTGCCTGGTTGGCGAATCGTACCTGGCTGAATGGGCAGCAGCTTATGCGGCCCAGGGAATTGGGGTAGAGACGATGATCGAACTGGAAACTGTACTGCAAGAGCGCTATCGGATCGTTCAAAAACTTGGCGGTGGTGGCATGGGCGAGGTTTATCTGGCGCATGACATTCGCCTTGCCAATAAACCGTGTGCTATCAAGCAGTTAGTGCCCGATTCGCATTTGAGCCCCGAAGAACGCGACCAGAGCACGCAGCAGTTTCAGCACGAATCGGCAACGCTGGCGCGCTTGCATCACCCTAACTTGCCGGACGTCTACGATTATTTCGAGGTCGAGGGAAATTACTATCTGGTCATGGAATATATCCGGGGAGAGACGCTGGCGGAGAAATTACGTGAAACTTCGGACGGCTTTCCCCAAGAATCTGTGGTGGATTGGGGGATGCAGCTTTGCGAGGTCCTGCAGTATCTTCACACCCAGGACCCACCGGTTATCTTCCGTGACCTCAAACCTTCGAATATCATGGTAACGCCTGAGGGCCCCATCAAGCTGATCGACTTTGGCATTGCGCGGCTCTTCGATCCTTCCAAGCAGACCGATACGTTGAAGATGGGGACGGCGGGCTATGCCCCGCCGGAGGGCTATGCGGGGCAGGGGCAGACCACACCGCGCTCGGATATCTACAGCCTGGGGGTGACGATGCACGAGCTGCTGACCGGCGACGATCCCACGGCGCACCCTTTTGTCTTTGCGCCTCCGCGGAAGTTACGGCCGGGGATCTCCTCACAGCTCTCGGAAGTGATCATGCAGGCCGTTTCCTTGAACCCGGTCAATCGCTATGAGTCCGCGGTGACGATGAAGCTGGCGTTGGAGAAGACGACGCGGCCCCGCCTGATCGCTTTGCCGGCGAAAGGGCGGGTGATGAACGACTCGAAGACGGCACTCCTGCCTGATACGTCCTTACCCACGGAGCGCCTGCGGACGACCGGGTGGCAGATCTTCATGGGAGTGCTGCGAGCGGGTGGGACGATCGTTTTGTCCTTGCTTTTGGCGACCATGGTCTTAGCTGTTGCCGGCGCGTTTCTCCTTTCCTTCCTGGCGGAGCAGGCCATTGCCAATACGGATTGGGACCTGATGGAGGATACTGATCCGAGCTATGTCTTGACCGAAGAGGAGATGAGCGCCGGGGCGCGGATTGCGTTGAAGCCTTACGTTCTGGATTCTGTCGAAGATATCCGCATTGACTTTTCATCCCCCGACATTGCTTCTTTGGTGTTGGAGTTCCCCGATGAGCCGCTGACCGTCCAGACGCGGCTGGGGGTTGACGAGGGAGCGCCGTTTATCATGCTCGAACGCATCAATGATGTGCCACTGTATGTTGTGGGGGGTATTATTTCGAATGGCATCCGGCGGGGATTCCAAAAGGCCTGGGAGGACTCGCCCATTCAGGTGGTCTCCCTGGATGCCGAGGACACCAGGCTGCGGGTCCATATCGAGAAATAAAGGTAGAATGTGGGTTGACCGAGATGACAACTTTAGCGTTTATGGAGTGTGAGATGACGGTTTTCGGTGGAGGTGACGTGTGCTGAGCCAGGGGGCTATCCTTCAGGATCGCTATCAGATTACTGCCTCTTTGGGCCACGGCGGAATGGGGTCTATTTACAAGGCGCGTGATGCACGCCTTGATGTGGATGTTGCCATTAAAGAGATGCGACCGCAGCCTGATATGGATGCAGAAACGCTGGCGCAACTGCGCCAGCAGTTCCGCCAGGAGGCCGCGGTTTTGGCGCGGCTGGATCACCCAAATTTGGTGCGGGTGACGGATTTCTTCGAAGAGGGTGGAAACGCCTATCTGGTGATGGATTTCCTTGAGGGTGAGACTCTGGCACAGCGGATCGTGCGCCAGGGAATGCTCTCCGAGGCTCAGGTGATGGATTGGGGGCGACAGCTTCTGGGCGCTCTGGCTTACTGCCACAAACAGGGGGTGTTGCACCGGGACATCAAACCCCAGAATATCCTCCTGCGCGAGGATGGTCGCGCTGTATTGATCGACTTCGGCCTGGTGAAGCTTTGGGATGCACGAAACCCGCAGACGCAGACGGTCATGCGCGGGGTCGGTACGCCGGAGTATGCGCCACCGGAGCAGTATGGGGCGACCGATCAGCATACGGATCCCCGCAGTGATCTCTATGCATTGGGCGCGACGCTGTATCACGCTTTGACGGGAGAGCGTCCCTTGAGTGCTACGGATCGTATGGCACTGCCTGAGAATTTCAAGATGCCCCGGATGATTCGGCCTGATGTAAACCCGCAGACTGAGTTCACTATCCTCAAGGCAATGGCGCTAAAGGTCCGTGACCGGTGGAGCAGCGCCGAACAAATGCTCCAGGCGTTGAACCAGGCCGGTACAGGGCGGCAGACTGCTCCGGCTTATTCCGCCACGACTTCGTCCTCTATCACCTCTGCACCGCCCGCACGTTTCGGGGGCCAGCCTGCCTACACCGCGCCCGCCGGCGTGCCCGCTTCGCAACCGCTGCCCACCGGTGCACATCCATCTCAGCCGCAGCCTGCCGGTGCACGCCCTTCTCAGCCTTTGGTCGCTCCCGCAAAACCTTCAAGGGCACTGGCGTGGATTGGGGGATTGGGTGGGCTGGCACTGGTTGGGGTCTTGCTCTTGGGGTGTGGTCTTCTCTTTCTCCTGCGACCCTGGGATGACGACGGTGGAACGGCGACGCCGGCGACCTTGGTGACGCCGCGGGTGGTGTCGGGTGTCGAGAGCGCTACACCGACTCACCGCCCGCAGAACCCGACGCCGCGTTCCTCGACGCCAACTCCACGGGATGTCGGGACGGAGCCGTTTCAAGTGACCATCGATAACCAGTCGGGTGAGAATATCTGTTACGTGCTGATCTCGTCCAGTGAGGAGGATAAATGGGGCGAGGATTGGCTGGGGGCGGATGAAGTCATCGAAAATGGCACTTCATGGACGGCCGAGGTCACTGCTGGTGCACATGATCTTATGGTCAAAAACTGCGAGGGCGTGGTCTTGGGCACGGCCTGGGAATTGTCCGAGGATAAGCAAATCACTGTTGGAGGATCTGGCCTGATCGCTTTCGAGGTGCGCAATACGAGCAGTACGGATGTCTGCTACGCCTATTTTTCGCCGGCCACGGATGATACCTGGGGTAAAGATTGGCTGGGAGCGAAGGAATCGATTGCTGCTCAGGAAGGGACGCGCATCTTTTATGTAAAGCCGGGCACCTATGATCTTTTGGTCAGGGATTGTGATAATAATGATTTGGCGCAGAAAGAGAAGGTTGATCTGACTGCGGAAATTACCTGGACTATTGAGGATTGATGAGGCCGGAGAGCGCTAACTTTCTAAATTTCAGGTGACGATGAAACAGAACAAGGGGTTGCTCTTTCTTGTGGGTGCTGGCGTACTGCTGATCATCATTGCAGGCGTTGCCTACCTCCTTTTGTCTCGCCAGGGACTGCTGTTCTCTTCTCCATCGACTAATGCGGTGGGACAGGGGATAGAGGTGGCACTCCCGCCGACTTTAGGTGAACTGGCAGAGCGTTACCCTGAATTGGCTCCTATCCTGAATGATTCCGAATTGGGATCGGTGTATAAGGAATTCCTGGTGGCGTATCAGGAAGGTGGCATGGAGTCGGCGCTGCAGTTGGCGGGAGAGCGCGGGCTTTTGACGCCGGAGGGTGATGCTTTGCGGGTGATGCTGGTACTGGACACGGAAGATCCCACGCTTCTGGTCGCACAGTTGGATGCTGTGGGGGTCACGGTGGTCAGCGCGTACCGCGATCGGGTGAATGTCGCTATCCCCGTCACGCTCGTAGAGACGCAGCTCCGGTCGGACGAGCCGGGGGCTATCTTTGCACAGTTGACGGAACTGCAGCATGTAACGGCGGTGCGGTTGCCGTCATTACGCAGCACCGAGCAAGAGGGCGTCGAAGGGCAAGGGGTCGGGATTATCGATGCGGATGCCTGGCATCAGCAGGGGATCACGGGAGCCGGGCTGCGCATCGGAGTCCTGGATTTGGGCTTTGCCGACTATGAGGAGCTGTTGGGCGTGGAATTGCCGGATGACGTTCCACTGGCGACCTTCGGCTGGTACGATAGTGAAGAGGTGCATGGGACCGCCTGTGCCGAGATCATTCATGAGGTCGCGCCGGGTGCCGACCTCTTTTTTGCCTGGTATGACGGATCGGACGCCGCGTTTGGGGAAGCGGTGGACTGGCTCATGGCACAGGGCGTGCAGATCATCTCGCATTCCGCCGGTGGCATTGTGAGCCCCCGCGACGGCAGCGGCTGGGATGCGCAGGTGGTCGACGGTCTGGCAACGCAGGGCATCCTCTGGGTCAATGCGGCCGGTAATGAGGGCGACGTGCATTATCGGGATACGTTTGTAGACGAGGATGGGGACGGCTTCCACGAGTTCGCGCCGGGGGAAGAGCAGCTCATTGTTTATAATTGGGATTCGTACCTGGAAATCTATCTGGTTTGGGAGGACGATTGGGACGGCCCGACACAGGATTACGAATTATTTCTCGTAGATGAGAATGGCCAGACCTTGGCCTCTTCTGAAGAGCCGCAGGATGGCACTCTTGGGCAGACCCCTGCTGAGGGAGTGGCGTTCGAGACGGATGAAGAGATTGTGTATATCATGGTGCAGAGTTATGGCGCGGATACGCCGGCGACTTTTGACCTCTTCGTTCAGGGGGACGGGGAATTGGCCGATCCGTCTCCGGCTTATACTGTGAACTCTCCGGGCGATGCGGTGGGCTCATTGACGGTAGGTGCGGCAGAGTGGAGGGACGACGATCTGGCCTCTTACAGCTCCCAGGGGCCCACACTTGACGAACGGCTCAAGCCGGAAATTTCGGCTCCTACAGGTGTCTCTGTGGTCACCTATGGAAAATATCCGTTCGATGGCACTTCCTCTTCCACCCCCCATGTGGCGGGAGCCGCTGCACTGATCTGGCAGGCCTATCCGCAATGGACGCGCCAGGAGGTGATCGATTACTTGCTTGAAGCCTCCAAAGACCTGGGCCCTGTGGGGCCGGATACCGGATTTGGCTATGGGCGGCTGCAGCTCCCGGCCCCGCCGGAGGGCGTGGCTGTTCAACCTTTTCCAACTCAGGAGCAGCCTGCGCCGGAGGATGACATCTTACAGCCTCTTCCGACGCCTACATCTGTCGTTTTTGTCACGCCGGAGGTTACGCCTTCTCCTGGAGGGGGCGGAGGGACACGTTTGATTGGGGTTGCATTGTTGGGGCTGATGATTCTGGGGCTTGGAACTGTGGGGTTTCTGCTGGTGGTGATTGCCGGCGTTCTCTGGATGCGAGGACGTCGTGCTGCGCGGCCGGCTCCGGCAAAGAAACAGCCTACGGCACTCCTGCCACCGGGAGGTAGGGCACCTTTCCCTGCTTCTTCCTCTCGGCCGGGACCGCCGTATGGACAGGGCTATGTGGGAGGACCGCCGGCCCCTCCGGTGCCGGTACCCCCGCCGGTGAGCGTTCCTGAGTTCATCCCTTCCGTTCAGCCCGCGGCTCAAGAAAGCGAAGCTGTGAGACCTGATCCGGATGTGGTGCCGCCTCCGGAGAGCGGTGAACCTCGGCCCACCGTACTTTGCCCTGTGTGTGGGACAGCGGCGCGCCCGGGAGCCCGGTTCTGTGCGGGGTGCGGCGCACCGCTTTCGACGCCGGAGGCTGCCCCGCAGGAGAGCGCACCGTCTAAGCGGGAGACTCTGATCTCAGAGCCCGGACATTGCCCGCAGTGTGGCGCTGCGACCCGGCCGGGGGCACGGTTCTGCGCAGTTTGTGGTGCGGCCTTCCCCTCTGCTGGTGACCCTGTGCCTGCTACTGCGGCGGTGGAACCGCCAGCTCAGCCGGATGATCATTGTCTGTATTGTGGCGCTTCCTTGCGTGCGGGAAGTCGATTCTGCCCGAAATGCGGGCAGCCGGTTCGCACGACGCCGTCTTAGGGGTGAGTGAAGCAAAGAAAGCTTTGACGATTGGATAAGGTCTTCATTTCCATGAAAGGAATTGCGATGAGACCACGTTCAGGTAACTGGCTTTCGGGCATTGTGCTGGTTGGCTTTGCGGTTGTTGCCGCATGGGAGATTCCTCTCTGTCTTGCCGCCGTACCTGTGGCGTGCCACGAGGAGCTTCTTTCCACCGTGGCAGCGCCACGTCTTTCGTCGAGCTTCGTTCTGGGATACGCTGCACCGCAAGATCAACCGACACCTGATCCGGAGAGCAGCACCTCTGTCAGTGGAACCGTTGAGGTTGGTCCGCCACCTCCGCTGGTTGCGGACCCTATCGGTGAAGCGGGAGAACCTTCGGAAACTTCTTTACCTGCAGAGGGAGAAACGCCTTTACCTGTACCGGGAACCACAGGGGGGGACACTCAGGGAGCAGGCGGATTTCCAAGAGACCTGGCGTTGTTTCTCGGCGTGGCACTCCTGGCCCTGCTGGTGTTGGGCGGTGCGGTGGTTTATTTATTTCGCGCGCGGAAGAAACATTCTGCTGATCCGAAGCATGTGGCAGGCCCTCGCTTCGCATTACCTCGGACTGCTCAGTCAAGAACCCGCCTGCTCTTGTCGGAGGTGCCTTATCTGACATTCTCCGGTCAAGGGGATGCACTGCTGCGATTTGCGCTGAAGCCCGAAGGGATGACCATTGGGCGGGCTCAAGATAACGATTTGGTGATTACCGAAGTGTTTGCCGGTTGGGACACAATCTCTCGTCACCACGCCCGAATCTACAAACAAGCCGCTTATTGGGTGGTCGAGGATCTGAACTCACACAATGGACTCTATGTCAACGGGCGTCGTACGGGCTACAATGTA
>JAVEWB010000087.1:0-7857 GCA_034004765.1 Anaerolineae bacterium | reverse complement strand
CAGTACAGTTTACGATTCGCCTTATTTGTTGAAAATTCAGAACGAGTAGCTGGCACCAAGTAAATGTCGCTCAAAGAATTCATACCGGCTATGACATTTTTGACCTTAGTTAGTATCTCAACTCTTTGCTGCGAAGAATTGCTGACTCGCAAATCGTCTGCCCATTGCTTGAGACGAACTGCCTTTATTGGATCAGGATAACCACACACTTCAAGTAGCTGCGCTATTTCACACAAAATATCGGATATTTCCATGGTTACCTCTAGTGCAAGAGCTTTTCTGCAACAGGGTTAATTTTTGCTCTCAGCCGGAATGCTTCCGAGTTTCTTTTCCAAACTCCATATAGGCCTGTTCGGCCGCCAAAAGTGGCTCACTCAATGGCGCATCCAGCGGCCATGAATCGGCGATGATGTGCCCCATGCCCGACTTGCCATCCGGCGCTCTGTTGTTTTCCACGTCATCCAGCATCTGCAACAACAGATTTCTGAACCACTGTAGTTGATCACGTGACATAGGGCCGATAGGTGTCAATGCTTCACTTTCCAGCGTCTCGTCTAGAGTTTCAATCGCTTTCTTGATATAGGCATGGGCGCGAGATCGTTTCATATCTACCTCACCGGGCCTTGACTTGGCGGGATCACACGACCGTCCGGTGACTGGAGCACTCCGCCCTTTGCCGCTCCTTCACCCTGCCACAACTCCTGCGGTGTCTCCAGGCAAAGCTGTCCGTCGGGCTGGCTGAAAATCCGATAGAACTCCTCTACGGTCGTTCCAGTCGCTTCCTCCAGAGAACGGAAATAGACTATCTCGCCGATCCTATTCTCCCAGGCCGTAATGTGCCCTCGATCTGGGCTGTGTTGGGGAGACCAGAGCCAGAGAGTGATATCTGACTTGTACTGGCACATACGAAACACGCCCTCTCCCCATTCCGCAGGCGCCTCATATCGCACCAGGATTCCCTGCTCAGGGTAAAAGAGTAGCAAATCGAAAGGGGCCCACGGTACATCCGCCGCTACACTCAGAAAGACATTCTCCGGTTGTCCGTAAACAGAAAGCATCTGTGGAAGCAAATAAGCATCCCAATCTGCAACAAACTGCGGGTCCCCATACACAAGTTCATCATTACGCGACGGTGGTTCGGCGTGAATATTAATCAGCTCGATTATATCGTTTTTTACAAAATAGTTTTGCCCAGCATTTAAGTTATGGCTTGGAATATCAAAACTGACATAGTAGCTCGTCGTTTGATAATCGTCGGGTCCCCAAAGCCTCTTTCCCCATGAGGTAAATACAACCTCTGCACTATGCCAGGAGGTTTCACTCGGGGTAAAGTTCCACCAACACGGTAATCGACATCCGCCATTATCCCGCAGCAGCCCCTGAACCAAATCAGCCTCCTCATCAACGGTCAAGGTGGGAACTGACGGTTGAGTCGGCGGCAATGGGTTAGACGTCGACGGTAGCGACATCGTAGGTGAGGCCGTAACTGTAGGGGAGAGCAAAGCCCGAGTCGGCGTTGCGGTTGGAACGACCGGCACGCTGCAGCCCACCAGCAGGCCGAGCAGCACAAAAATCGGGGAATACACTTTGATAAGACTTCGCATCTCTGCTCCCATTCAAGAACTTCTAAATTCCTGAGGCTCCCTCACCGGGCAAGTTATCAAATCGAGAAGACAGCCTCATTCCATATCCTCCTGCCCCAACCAGAGAGTCCGGTAGACGGCCCACTCCGCAGCATCCGTCTCCCAGTAAGGATAAATGGCGACTCCCGTCACGACAGAAGGAGGTGTTTTCGCATCATTGAGCCCGTCCACGGTACCCTGCAGGCCGCTTTGCATGTTTTCTGCGCCGGGCCAATGCGTCAAAGTCCACTCTTCCGAAGTAGGCACGCCAAAGAATAACTCCACCCCCGTGCCCTCCAGCGCCTGGCTGACCTCGATGACCTGGAAACGCGTCCAGTAACGGTACAAGAAGGGCAGCGGCAGCCCACTGTCGTAGACCATGACGGCAATCTGATCGACCCGATCTGCCACCTCCTGGTAATACCGCGCATCCCACGCGACGCTGCCGACCAGCGGCCACTCCGCCTCCGGAGAGATCGGCCAGATGCGGCGCGAGGCTATCGAAAGAATCGGCCCGGCTCCAAGCGCCTTGCGGACCTCGCGCAACAATGCCAGCACTTCTCGGTCATCGTTCAGAATGGGCTCCGGGTCGAGGTGAATCCCATCGAACCCCTCCTCTTCGATGAGATCGACACAGAACGCGACGATCTGGCTGCGTACCGCATCGTCGCTCAAATCGACGGATCCCAGGGGCAGTCCGATCCACGCCTGCACATTGAACTCGGAGCGTGCTTCCCCAAGCGCCTGCGTAAACTGGAACGCATTGGAATAGGTCGGGTTGAAGTGACCATCGGCCTTCAGATAGCTGGTATAGACCCACACCTCACGTACCTGCTGCCTCTCCAGTTCACCGATCAGGTCAAGGAATTCATCGGCCTCATGCGGCTGATCGACCCATTCAACACCCAGCCACACGGCGTTCGTCCCCCGATTGAAGGAGGCACCGGGGAAGTTCGTGGCCTGCCGCAAGAAGCATCCGCGCAAGACCAACGACGAAATGACGACCAGGCCTATGAGCCAGAGGCGTCTCTTAAAGGGGGTACCTTGCAAAACAGCGCGCGCTTTCTTTCCCATCGTCATATCGCGATTAGTCCCGGATGATCTCAGCCACAGAACCCTACGCTTGCCTCCATAAAGCCGACCACGAATCTAACCACGAATACACGAATGAAGTTCCCATTCGAGGCTCTGCGTATTATAGGCAGGCAGCAGGCATGCCACTAAGCCAGCCATGACGCCGCACGGATAAACGAACGGCCCCATCCAGGACACTCCCATTCGTGTATTCGTGTCCCATTCGTGGTCGGCAGGCATACGAGATCTTCTTGCAGTTTTCTATCCCCCAGACGCAACTCCGCGATCATTCTTCACCGATCGTCTGATCCTTGGATGGGGGTTGAACTCGATACGACAACTGCTGCGCCGTGTACCAGCTATGACAGGCTCCGACAAGAATGGAGGCCCCCATAATCGACGGCCACAATTCAACAAACCCACCATTCACGATTACCTGGATCAGGCCTATCACCGCAAGACCAGCAGCGCCACCAGCGAGACATCCTGTGATGACAATCTCTTTGGGGCAAAGTTTATGACTGCGCTCGCGAACCAACAAAATCCAGGTCACTGCCTGCAACGTTTTTCCCTTTCCCAGGGGATAATACTAATCCCAGAAATCTTTTCTAAGGCTATAAAAGATAGAACGATCGACAATGAAGCGACTAGAGAAACTACAATCTTTACCCACCAGGGTGAAAGCTTCGAATAGGGCGAAAACTGAGTGAATGCCATAAACCCCATCGTCGAAGCAAAAGTAATGGATAAGTAATATAGGCATCGAGAACGCCAGGAAGGATGCCGGGAAAACATGGAATCGACCAATAAAAGCAACGGGGCCATTACAGCTAACAAGGCTACCAGGGAGAATGATTCGCCAAAATCCTCCTTAATCAGGCCGGAAGCTGCTATAGCGATCACGGAGATCAAAATCGTCAGTAGCATCCCTTCTTTTTTTGACATGACGCACCTCAATCAGTTTCACAAAGTCCGGACAAATATCAATGCGGGAGTAAATATATCCAACGTTCTCACGATGCAAAGCCCAGCCCGATCCCAGCCACTCCTTATAGAATACCACGCAATTTGAAATCCGTACCTATAGATTCCCCCAGGTTTTAATTTTTCAGCGATGGGCGAACACAACAGGACGCCACATAAACCCACCCATGGCCAACCACAAACTATTGATTCGCCGCGGACTTGTGCTACACTGATAAAGTAGCATTCCATCGATGCCCGCAAAGCTGCCCTGACGCTTTGGCGGTAGTTGTACCCTCACTGATGCCCGCCCGCCTGACGGTGTGCGGGCATCAGTTGTTCCCAGGGCAGGTCATTCATCAGCGGAGGCTGTTCCGCTATAGCAGGCCATAGAGAGGAGGGGCATCATGGCTTGTAGTTGCAGTTTTACCCAGGCGTTGAGAAAAAGAGAACGTGTCCGCGCGGGCACAGCACTGGCCCTGTTGATTGGAGCCCTGCTGTTAGCCCCCACCTCCCCCACCTTCGCCGACCTGACTCCCGGAGCACTCGATCCCGGCTTCGATCCCGGCACCGGTGCCAATAACACCGTTTACGCCACAGCCCTGCAGAGCGACGGCAGGGTGCTGCTCGCGGGCAGCTTCACGCAGGTGAACGGGACACCCCGCCCATACATCGCCCGTCTGAACGCCGACGGCACATTCGACACCACCTTCGATCCCGGCACCGGCCCCAACCTGCTGGTGTACGCCGTTGCCTCCCAGCCCGATGGCAAAGTGCTGATCGGCGGGCAGTTCACCCAGGTGGATGGGACAGCCCACAGTGCCATCGCGCGCCTGAACGCCGATGGCATACCGGATGCCACCTTCGATCCCGGCACCGGCGCCAATGGACCCGTACGAGCCCTTGTGTTGCAGGACAACGGCAAGGTGCTGATCGCGGGGGAGTTCACCCAAGTCAACGGCACCGCCCGGGCCCGCGTCGCCCGGCTGAACCCCAACGGCTCCCTGGACACCACCTTCAATCCGGGCAGCGGTCCCGATGGCATCGTGCGAGCGCTGGCGCGCCAGAGCGATGGCAAGGTGGTGATCGGCGGGGACTTCACCCAGGTCGGTACCACCGCACGCGGCTACATCGCCCGGCTGAACGCCGACGGCTCCTTAGACACCACCTTCGATCCGGGCACCGGCGCTAACCAGCCTGTCTATGCCGTGGCGCTCCACGATCACGGCCGGGTGGTGGTCGGCGGGAAGTTCACGCAGGTGGATGGGACGGCTCGTGGCTACATCGCCCGGCTGAATGCCGACGGCTCGTTAGACACCACCTTTACCCCTGATGCCAACCACTACGTTTATGCCGCGGCGGTTCAGAGTGATGGGAAAGTGCTCATCGGCGGTTGGTTCACCCAGGTGGACGGAAACGCACGCGAGCGTATTGCACGGCTCGCCGCAGATGGCTCCGTCGATCCCGATTTCGACTCCGCCAGCGGCGCTAAGAGCTGGGTCTACTGCCTGACGATCCAGCGCAACCATCAGGTGGTGATCGGCGGCACCTTCACGCAAATAGGGACGACCGCAAGAAATCACATTGCCCGGATGAATGCGGATGGGACCTTGGACATCGGCTTCGTCCCCAACCCGGGTGCCGATGGCGAGGTGCTCAGCGCTGCCGTGCACCCTGACGGGAAAGCACTCATCGGCGGTGCGTTCGCCCAGGTCAATGGCACGGCACTTCCGCACCTGGCCCGGCTCAACGCAGATGGCACGCTGGACCTGCACTTCGACGCCGGCAGCGGCCCTGATGGAAATGTCGCCGCGCTGGCGCTCCAGCCGGACGGGAAAGTGATCATCGGCGGCGCGTTTGCACAGATCGACGCCACCCCGCGCAGCGGGATCGCCCGGCTCACCGCCGAGGGAGCGGTCGACAGCAGCTTCGATTCGGGCACAGGGGTCAACGGGATCGTCAAGGCGCTGGCGCTCCAGGCAGACGGAAAGGTAGTCATCGGCGGGACGTTTACGGAAACCAACGGCACAGAGCGCGCCCACATCGCCCGGCTGAACGCCGACGGTTCCTTGGATACCACCTTCGACCCGGGCAGCGGGGCGGATCAGCCTGTCCATGTCCTGGCAATCCAGGGAAACGGCAAAGTGGTCATCGGTGGGGACTTCACGCAGATCGCCGGCACCGCGCGTGGACACATCGCCCGCCTGAACGCGAATGGCAGCCTGGACACCGGCTTCGCTCCCGGCACCGGCGCTAACGCGACCGTCCGGGCGCTGACCATAACCCCAGGAGGCCAGATCGTGATCGGCGGCGTCTTCACCCAGGTCAATGGCAGCGATCAGGATTACCTGGTCCGGCTGCAAGCGAACGGCGCGTTAGACACTGCCTTCACCCCCACCCTGGACGGTCCTGTGGATTCAGTGGTGCTCCAGGCGGATGGCAAGCTGGTGGTAGGTGGCGAATTCAGTCAGGTGAACACCATAACGCGCAACGGCATCGCCCGGCTGAACAGCGATGGCACCTTAGATGAGGACTTCGATCCGGGCAGCGGGACGAACGGCGCGGTCAAGACGCTGGCGCTTTACGAAGACGGACGGCTTCTCAGCGGCGGGGCGTTCACCGAGATCGACAGCACACCGCGAGGGGGAATCGCACGGCTCAACGCTGCGACCGCACCGGAGATCACCAGCGCAGAGCCGCCGACACTGACCACTGCCGGCACACCGTACAGTCACACCTTCACCGCCAGCGGCTTCCCGCTGCCAACCTTCGAGGTCATCGTTGGGGCACTCCCCCCGGGGCTGACGCTGAACGAAGCAAGCGGCCTGCTCTCCGGAACACCCAGCGCAGCAGGGGCATATACTTTCACGCTGACGGTCAGCAATGGGGTGGCACCCAATGTCACACAGCCGATTGCCATGGACAACAGAGTCATCGACAACAGAGTGCGGCTCTATGTACCGTTGGTGATAAGGCCCTAGCCTAAAGGTGCAACGCACTTCGAAAGTGCGTTGCACCTGCTTTCTAAAGCCGCTTCATCCAGAAAGCCCTCGGCCGCGCCCTGTGCGCCGATCTTGTAAGAGGCGAAAACCACAGCCCGCTCAAGGGCGTCCTGCGGGGTGCTGCCCTGGGCGTAGAAATGGATGAAGGCCGAAAACAGGGCGTCCCCGGCTCCGATGGTGTTGATGATTGGGCGCGTGGCCACGGCAGGGACGTGCATGAGCATGCCATCGCGCGTTGCCAAAAGGGCCCCCTGTGCGCCCATGCCAATGACCACGACAGAGGGGCTGTAGCGATCGAGCACACGCCGGGCCCATACCTCCGGCGCTTCGGGAAGCTGTTCGTCGCTCATGAAGAGGATGTCGGCTGCGGCCATGAAATCGCGGTTGTAGCCATCCTCCAGATCAGAGAGCGTGTGGACATCGGTGGCTACAGGGATTCCCCGCTGCCTGGCCTGCTGCAGGAATGGGCGGGAGAAGTTGATGTTGCACAGCACTGCCAGGTCGACGCCCTCGAGCGCTTCGGCAAAGCGCGCCTCAGGGTAGGTGCGCTCCTGGAGATCCTTGAGGTCCACGTGGATCTGCCGCCGCCCCTCGCCATCGTAGAGGATGACGGACTGCGCCGTCTGGGCGGGGCCCCCAAGCACGAATTCCTGCTTAATGCCATCGTGGGCCAGCGCTTCACGCACCAGCGCCGCCTGCGGATCTCCCTGCCCGATGAGTGAGACCAGGCGCACCTCGTCACCCAGGACCGTGAGCGCTTTGGCGACGTTATACCCCACACCGGAGACCGTCGTGGCGATCCCCCAAAAAGGGTAGCGCACCGGGCAGTACCCGACGGGAAAAGCATCCACGCGGAGCGTGGTCTCGATGTTGATCAGGCCGGAAACCAGCACACGGCTCATTCTGCCTCGCCTCAAAGGCGCAAACAGGCCTCCGCGGCCAGCCAGAGAAGCTGCTCCCGCACGGAGCCCTGCCGCTGCCAGTCCCGCATATCCCAGACCTCGCCCCCCACATTGTCACCGCTGTAGAGCAGTTGCCCCAAGACCACGCTGCGGAATCGGGCGACCGCAAAGAAAGCAGCAGCTTCCATCTCCACCGTCAAACAGCCCTCCTCACGACGGCGGGACACCTTCGCGGGTGTCTCCCGATAGAAAGCGTCCGTCGTCCACGTCTTCCCGACCGTGTAAGGGACGGCA
>JAVEWB010000086.1:0-7887 GCA_034004765.1 Anaerolineae bacterium | reverse complement strand
CAAGGCGCATGGCCACCTCCCGCACCTTCTGCCCCTTCAAGAATTTCATCTCCAGTATATTGTATAACAACCACTCGGGTGCTGTCAACTTACGCTCGCCATCCGGGCGCAAGCGCTCGATAGCCTCGGCCAGGACCGCCCGCAGCCCTTTGACGAGATTTCCATCGTACTCCGCCGCAGCCTGCTGCACCACTTGAAGGTCCAGGAGCGGGTTTTGTGTCAGGCGTGGCCCTCCCCAGTAATGCGCAAGGGCATCATGAACCCATTGGGGCAGTTCTTCCGATTCGGCAAGGGAGAAGCCAGCGACGTCGGCATTGCTATAACGCAGCAATCCACGACGGCGTTGAATGTCCTCAAGTTCGGAAAGCAGCGGAGAAAAGGCCTTGAAGACGACCTGCTGAAGTCGGCGATCATCAAGCGCGGCACTGGCCCGGAGAATCAACTGCTCCAGCAAAGTATCCTGTTCCGGGGGCAGCGGTAACTGTGTAGCGGGTTTCTGCAGGCCCAGCAGCCCCAGGAGGTTCTCGCCAGACTTATCATAGATGGGAGCAATCCAGTAGCTATTCCAAATGATAAACCCATCGGCACGCTGCGCCTTGGCGACTTCCGGCAAAGGCAGCTCGGCAATCTCCTGCCGCGAGATATGAAGTCCGCACCAGATCTCCCGATAAAGCTGCCCATCCTCCAAAACGGCGACAAATCCCCCCTGGCTCCGCAGGATTTCACAGGTCGCCGCCAGAATATTCTCCAGGAACTGCCGCAAGTCGGCATTGGTGAGCAGCCGCTGACTCAACTCCTGAATCTGCGCCACCTCCTCACGGCTCTCACGATAGAGCGCCAGATCCAGCAAGGGTTTGGCCAACTCCACCGCTAACTGCGACAGGATCAGCGTGACTGCAACAGCAACCAACGAGAGGGTATACTGGCTCAACCCCAGCACACGCTCAATCGTAAGCCCACTCCAAAAAGCAATCAGGGTCAGGATGGCCGTGACCGGTCCGCGCAGCAGAAAGCGTACCAGGCGATGTTTGATCACGCGATCGGGGGTCAGCGCACCAATGAACGCAACGCTGTAAGCCATCAACAGCAGCATCACCGCGACGGCAATATTCCCAACGATCAACAGTATCCAGAGGAAATAGTTAGGCAGCCCCGCCGGCCATCCTGAGACCAATAAGTACGGAAATACCCCCATGGCCGGGGCTACAAAGCTAAGGGAGAGGTAAGTCATGCGCCGCCGTGCCGCGGTGGTGTAACAGCGGCGTCGGGCATCCAACGTCTGGAGCAGTCCCCAAAGGGCAGCCACGGCAAACAGCAACGCAAAGGGATAAAAGAAAGGACCGGGAGAGAGCTGATGCACTTCCCGCACGAGCCCGGCATCATAGACCACCAGGTCGGTGTAGAGAGCCATGAAGGCCACGGCTCCGCCTATCGCCAAGCTGGCGAAGCGCAGCCAGACGGGTACATGGTTCTCACGTACAGAGAGGCGAATAGATCTCGCAAACTCCAGATAGAGTGCCGGGGTGAAGGCAATCCCAATCCACTGAAGGCGTAGGATTTTGCTGATGAGGTCATGGTCCTGGCTGCCGATCAGCAAAATGTCCATCAAGTAGACCTCGACCACACAGGCCAGCAGTCTCACGAAATCACGCGCTACACGACTCTTACGGTTGTAAATAAGGAGGTAGAGCAGCAGCGCCAGGGCTGTTGCTCCCACACCGGCCGTCAATACATCGTTGATTCTAATGAAGATGTAGGTGAAATTTCCCATCGGACACTTTACACCACGCTAAGTCGCAGCCAAACACTGAGCGATCCCCAAGAGTGCGTTTCATTATCGAATACGCTTGCGAAAGAAGAGGCCCACTTCGCGTCCGGGCCAGTAAGCGTCCTGAAAACCGCAGATAACGAACCCTTGCTTTTGGGCAAAAGCCACTGCCGGATAGGCTTTGAGGGAACACTCCAGGAGCAATTGGTCCAACTCTTGACGGAGGCACCAGGTCATCGCGTGCTGCAGCAGTTGTGTACCCACACCTTGACGGCGATAGTCCGGGGCCACCACCAGGTCGGTCACCCGCGCCTGTTTGTGCTCGATTTCCAACACTAAAGCAAGATAGCCCCATACGTGATTCCGCTCGGCAGCGACCCAGAATCCATCACGGCGCTGCCAGGCACGCAACCTGTCCTCAGGCGTGAAGAAGGGGGGACGGACCGTCTGCTTCCGAGGTAAGCGGATCTCCCGGAAGCGCATCCCCCATCCACCGTCATTGTTCAATTCCTCAACCTGCCAGGCCATATCAGTCTCGTAGGCAGCATCAAGGGTCAAGCATTGTTTCAGATCATCACTGCGGGCTGAACGGATTCGCAAACAGGACCTCCCCTCTCAAAAGAGCTTATTGTGTCAGATAGACCGGGATGATACAGCTCGTCGCATTACCATAGACATCGACGGTTACCAGGCGGAAACGATACGGCCCGCCTGATGGGTAGAGTTCCGTATTAGAAACGTCCCAATAGCCCAAGATCCCATTTTCCACCGGTGACTCAAACTGTGCAATGAAATTAAGGGAATCCGAACCGGGGAACTGCACCTCGAACTTATAGTAAGCAAACGAATTAACCCGCGCAGTGCCACGGACCTCCACCAACCCAGAAAGGTTGCTCCCTGCCAACGGCAGGCTGATCTGGACATCCATTGAAGGACAATCCGGAGGCACGGCAGTTTCAACCGCTTCCGGCGTTGGAGAAGGCGTCGGCAAAGGCTCACCCTGCTCCTCAGCCCCGGGCGTACCGGTCAATTCCGAGGTTGGAGAAGGTGTCGGCGTTATGGTGGGCGTTGGGGTAAACGTGGGCACCGCCGTCAATCCGACTCCCACCGCGGGGGTCTCCGTAGCCACGGCGGGCAGGGTAGGCACGAAATAGGAAGTAACCCCAAAGACAAGAACCCCCAACATCAGAAAAAGGCCGGCCATCACCCAGAAGCGCAGCGCCTGCTGGCGATTGATATCCCGTTCCAGGGAAAACTGGGACAGGCGCTGCCGACGCTGGGCCGCCAGCGCAGCGGCAACATAGGCTGCGACCCCCAGGAACGAAACGATATAGATCGGCAGAGTCTGCTGGGCGAGCCAGTTCAAAACAACGGTCATAACACTTCCCGTAAATCTCGCTGCGATGTATGGGGTAGGACACCTCGAATGATCCGCTCCAGGCGCGGCACCAGAACCTTCCCAGCCTCCAGGACTTCCTCGTGATCCGGCTGCGGAGCACCTTCCTCGCCAACCAAAGTGTTGCTGATCCCGGATAACCCCAACACCCGCAGGCCACCATGGCGAGCAACCGTCACCTCAGGAACCGTGGACATGCCGACAGCGTCCGCGCCGATGATGCGCAGAAAGCGCACGTCGGCGGGCGTCTCGAAACTCGGCCCCGCCAGGCAAATATACACGCCTTCATGGTGAGGGATCCCCGCCTCCAGAGCGATCTTCCGCGCGACCTGGCGAAGGTCCCCATTGTAAGCATCATTCATGCCGGGGAAACGGGGGCCCAACTCATCCACGTTGGGACCGTAGAGCGGGTTATGTCCCGCCATACCCAGCAAATTGATGTGATCACGGATGATCATGACCTCGCCCGGGCGGTAGGTCATATTCAGCCCACCGGCGGCATTGGTCACGATCAACGTTTCCACACCGATCACCTGCATCACCCGCACGGGGAACGTAGCCTGGGCCATGGTGTAGCCCTCATAGAAGTGCCCCCGTCCCTGCATCACCATGACGGGCTGCCCCTCCAATACCCCGATCACCAGCTTGCCCTCATGCCCCTGCACGGTAGACAAAGGGAAGTTAGGGATCTCTTTGTAGGGAATAACCACTGCCTCTTCGACAGAGTCCGCAAGTGCGTTGAGTCCCGATCCCAAAATCAACCCTACCTTGGGCTGAAGTCGGGTACGCTGACGGATAGCATCCGCAGCCGTCTGAAAATCTTGCATGGTAAAGAATTTATCCATTCTCCGGCTCCTTTGGATCTCCTGAAGGCCCCCCTGAAGCGCTAAAAGCACGTGGATGGGCCTGATCATAGACTGCGCGTTTGCGCTGGTTAGAGACCTCCGTGTAAATTTGTGTCGTCGTGATACTGGCATGGCCAAGGAATTGCTGGACTTCACGCAGTTCCGCTCCGCCGGTGAGCAAATGAGTGGCGAAGGTATGGCGCAGCGTGTGCGGTGTCACGCGATCCTCAAGGCCGACTTTCTTAGCATAGTGCTGGATGATAAACCAAATCCCCTGTCGGGTCAGCGGACGGCCTCCCCGGTTGAGGAAAAGGGAGCCCTTCCCCGGGTCACGCAGGAGAAAGGGACGCGCTTCCTGAATATAGACCTGAAGCGCCTTGCATGCAGTTTCGTAAAGAGGGATCAGGCGCTCTTTGTTCCCCTTGCCCGTACATCGCACCGTCCCTTCTTTAGTATTGACGTCTTGCAGCGTCAGCGTCACCACTTCCGTGGCGCGCAGTCCGGTGGCATACATCAGCTCCAACAGCGCGCGATCCCGCGTTTCCAACGCCGTCCCATCAGCATCCGCCGCCTGGATCAGGCGCTGGACATCCTCTTCCGAAAGCGCATGGGGCAGACGCCGCCCCACCCGCGGCTGGCGCAGCCACTCGGCCAACTCAGACGAGATGACCCCCTCGGTAAAAAGGAAATGGAAGAATGAGCGCACGGAAGCAACCTTGCGGGCGATGGTCGTCGGATTATACTCGCTGGCACCGAGGGACGTCAAGAAGTCGTCCAGCAGATCCGGCGTCACACCTTCCCAGCCCGCTACATGCGCCTCTTTGAGGAAATCCTGCAACTGTTCCAGGTCATTATGATACGCGGCCAGGGTATTGGCCGTATAGCCGCGTTCGAACTGGATATAGTGCAGGAACTGCTGTAGCTGGGCTTCCATGTCCTTCTTTCCTTAAGAAAACGGGTGGGTGACCGTTCTCAACATCATAAATTATAACATAGCAAATAAATTAAGCATAGCTAAGGAAAAGGAGGATTGGGGGGCGCGGCTACGGTACTCATTTGGAGCGCAGCCCAATCCATCAGAAGAACGGGAAAAGGGTCGAGTCCTTGCCGTAATACTGCGACAGATCACCGCCCAAGGTGCTCCAGGACTCCAGGCCCAACTGCCAGATATCGCGGGCAATCAACTCAGCGGCATCGGGGCGTGCCAGAGCCCGCGAACAGGCCGCCATCTCACGCCGCCGCGCCGAATCGGCCAGCAGCGCCATCACCGCTTCTGCCGATTGATCAGGGTGCGGAGCCCAGACGCCCGCGCCATGATCGACCGCGTAGGAGACATTCCCATCTTCCTGCCCGGGGATGGCATCATAGAGGACCAGAGGGAGGCCGGCGATGAAGGCTTCGGCAAGCGTGTTGGGCCCCGCCTTCGTCACGAGGATATCCGCAGCGCGCATCCAGACTTCCATGTTGGAGACAAAACTCTCGACACGCAGGGGAACCGGCAGCCGCGCCTGACACAACTGTTCGTAGAGAGCCTGATTGCGCCCGGTGATGACCACCAACTGCGCCTTGGGGAACTTTTCCGCCAGCGCGCACACGACGGACTTCAGAGGGCCCATCCCTTCGCCGCCGCCCACCAACAGCACCATCGGCTCCTCGAGCGGCAGGCCAAGCTGGGTCCGGGCTTCGGATTGGGGCAGGTCCTTCGCCACCACAAAAGCACGCCGGGCAGGCATCCCGATCACCTTGACCTGCTCCGAGGCAATGCCGCAGGCCAGCGCGCGCTCCCTGGCCTCGTCGGTGGGGACAACGTACAGATCGTGGCCGGGGGCAAACCAGGCCGCGTGAACCGTGACCAGGTCCAGGGCCACCACCATCGTGGGCACGGTCTTTTGAATGTACTTGTTGCGTGCCATACGCAGTGCATAATTCGGCACACCGTGGAAAGAGACAATCACATCCGCAGGGTTTTGATAGAGCACACGGCGGAAAGGATGCGCCGTATAGGGCCACATCAGGTGGGAGAGCGCCTTGACCAGATCCTTGCGGTCGGTCAAGTGATACCCCACCCCCCAGGGGACACCGTGCATCCCTACCATCGCCGGGTACCAGCCGGGGATATGCGTGAAAGGCCAGCGGCCTAACGCCTTGAAGAAGTCCACCATCTCCACCTGTGCGGCATCGCCGTAGAGGCGGCTCAGTTCATTGCGCACGGCCTGAGCCGAAGCCCGGTGGCCGCCCCCTGTGTCCGAGAAAAGAAACAAAAATCGCATGGTCGCACTCCTATTCCCCAATCTGAGGGTAGGCAGGTCCGCGCTCCAGAAAGCATTTGATCCGTGGCTCGAAATGATCACGCGGCACCAGGACATACCGCCCACAGGTCAGGCAAACTATACCAATATCGGCGCCGACGCGTTCGATGCGCCAGGTCTTCCCCCCGCACGGATGAGGCTTCCGCAGCTCCACAACATCCCCCACATAAAGCTCCAAAGGCGGACGCATCTATCCTCCCTTACCGGCTCTCAGCCCCGCAGCCAAAGTGCCAGCCCCCACAACACCAGGCAGCCCACAACCACCCTGCCGATGCCCATCACCTCCGGTGGACCGAAAGGGAGCCGGAGCAGCCGCGGGACAGGCTCATAGTCCACCCGGTAACGCGGAAGGAGTCCCCACCCGGCCAGCAGCCCGGCGAGCACACCTCCCAGATGTCCCCAGAGGCTGATGGAGGGCAGCAGCCCCAGCCCGACATTGATGAGCGCCGTGGTCACCAGATTCGTCAAATGTGCACGGGCACCCGCAACGTGATCACGGTACTGCCAGAAGTAGGCCACCAATGCCCCTAACAGCCCCAGGATCGCCCCCGACGCCCCGATGGTCGGCCGGTTCAGAGGGCTCAGCAGGGTGACCACGAGGTTCCCGCCGATCAAAGCCGAGAGATAAACGCCGAGAAAGCGCCCGGAGCCAAAAAGCTTCTCGGCATCCTGTCCCAGCACATGCAGCGCATACATGTTGAAGAACAGGTGGGCCAGCCCGCCATGCAGGAACCCGGCGGTCAGGAGTCGCCAGAGCTGGCCTTCAAGCACCGCTTGAGGGATCAATCCCCCCAGGTAATAGAGCCCATCTCCCAACAGCAAGGTGGGGATGAAGAGCAGGACATTCAACCCGATCAAGACATACGTCACCCGGACCGGGGCAAGCGGGTAGTGCAGCACCATGGATTCCGGAGCCGGCTGTGAAGGTTCGGACGGATCGAACTCCATAGGAATGTCCTTTATAAGGTAACCTGACGCGGATGGACCCGGGCGTGTTCGCTTTGAATGATGGCCAGGATCTTATCGACTGCCGTGTCCAATTTGCAGTCCGCATTCATCACCCAGTAATCGAACTCACCCAGACGGGCCAGCTCTTCACGGGTGATCTCCAGACGGCGCTGTATCTGCTGTTCGGTATCCGTGTGACGGCAACTGAGGCGGCGAGCCAACTCTTCCTCAGAAGAGGGAACCAGAAAGATCAACACCGCATCGGGGACCAGCCGCTTGACGGTCGCCGCGCCCTGCACATCCAGCCGCATCACCACATCCTGCCCGCTGGCCAGTGCCTCACGCACTTGCTGCTTGGGAATCCCTTTGTACTGCTCATAGACAAGCGCATGCTCCAATAATTCATCGTCCCGGATCATCGCCTTGAAATCGGCTTCCGAGACGAAGAAATAATCGACGCCATGGACTTCCCCCGGGCGTGGCGGGCGTGACGTCGCCGTCACCACAAAGTGGAATGGGTAACCCCGCTCCTTGAGTCTTTTGACCACACTGTCTTTGCCCACGCCCGAAGGTCCGGAGATGACGATCAAAAGCGGGCAGTCAACCGGATTGTAGGGATCA
>JAVEWB010000085.1:0-7982 GCA_034004765.1 Anaerolineae bacterium | reverse complement strand
GGCAACGAAAGGGTGCGTGCGCAGTATGTCCAGGAGCACTGCCGGTGAGAACCGCCGCATGTCATATTGGCAAAGCACCCGACAGCGGCTGCCGGGCAGGAATGTATTGAGCCGAACTTCGTACTCAATCAGCCGTTCGGAGTCAGGTAGTTCTCGTAAAGCCCAGGTTGTCTCGCCGGCGACGCATAATGCCGTGTAGCCTTCTGCCGATGCCTGCTCCGCTTTCTGCTGCAGCCGGGCAATCATCTGTGTCGGGTCGAACCTTCCCTCCTGCATGTAAACTTCGTCGGGGCCGAGGATGTCGAGTTGTCCTTGTGCCAGGTACGCTGCGGTATCCAGACCTGCGTCTTGAAGGAAGCTCAGGACGGACTCAGCGGTGTGTGCATCTACGATACAGAGCACTTTTTCATGGTGTTCCAATCCGTGGCGTAAGAAGGCGGTCAGGATGGCCCGGTATTCATTCTCTGTTTCGTAGAGGCAGCAGAGATGATCTCCCGGTTCCAGATCGGTGATCGTATGAATGACCCGGGGCATATCGTAGGGTGATGTGCGCATTTCAGGTGTGGCAGTGGGTTTGTTCACTACACTCCGTTTCTCCGGCATTCTCTCTTCTCCCGTTCTGAGTTCTTTTACTAAGTCCTCGGATGAGCCGCTCTTTGTAGCGCTACGGCTGTTTATGCAGTGCGCGTGCAACGGCGGTAGATAGCGCCTCCAGGGTGATAGGTTTCTGTACCCAGCCGACTACGCCGGACGGCATAGCTGCCTTTGCCTCTTCGCTCAATGGATGACCGGTAAACATCACGATGGGCGTCTTCAGATGGCGCGCCTGCATCTCTTGTGTGAACGCCAGTCCTCCCATGTCGGGCATGCCCCAATCGCTTAACACGAGGGCAATTTTATCCTGCTGTTCTTGGAGGATAGTCAGCGCCTCCTGTCCGTTGGCTGCTTCGATGACGGAATAGGCTAACGTGGTGAGCACGTCCACTAATGCCGCGCGGATTGTTTTGTCATCGACCACTACCAGAAGGGTTTCGCCATTGCCTTGTGTAATAGCGGAGGGTAGGTCCTTGTGGGCTATTTCGGCTGTCGGTAAGGCCGGCCAGTACAGCTGGAAGGTCGTTCCGACGCCCACTTGTGTTTCCACGGCTATATGGCCGTTATGTTGACTGACGATGCCGTAGACCTGCGCCAACCCCAGTCCATGGCCCAGCGGCGCGCGGGTGGTGAAGAACGGCTCGAAGATGTGGGGCAGCACGTCCGTCGGGATGCCGGTGCCGGTATCAGCCACGGCAATTTCCACCCATTGCCCGTCTGTAATAGGCCCACAAAGCGCGCAATTGAGCAGAGCCTCCTCAGGTACGTGTGAGAGCGTGATGTGCAGATCCCCGCCCTGGGGCATGGCGTCGCGGGCGTTGAGTGCCAGATTGACCAACGCTTGTTGGACGCGGTTTGGGTCAGCGCGAATAGTGGCATCCTCCGTATTGCAGGTCAACTCAAGATGGATGGTCTCCGGCAGGGTGCGCCGCAGCAGTTCACTCAGATCTTCCAGAAAGGGTGCCAGTGCCAGTGACTTGCGTTCCAAGAGTGCGCGGCGGCCAAAATCTAAAATTTGTTGCACCAGTTCGGCTCCATGGTGTGCCTGTTCCTCGATGCTTTTCAGCCGTTCGGGGAGCTGTTGAGGGAGCCCCGGCATGCGCTGGGAGATCTGCGCGTATAGCACGATGCCGGCGAGAATGTTGTTGAAATCATGGGCGATGCCGGCAGCTAATTGACCTACGGCTGCCATTCGCTCTTGCTGGATCAACTGTGACTGTGTCTCTCGTTATTGTGCCAACGTCGTTTCTAATTGGCGGTGGCTTTCCTGCAATGCCTCCTCAGCCCGTTTGCGTTCGGTGATATCCTCGAAGGTGGCATAGGCCTGGTAGGGTTTATCCTCCTCTGGGCGGAATTGCGGGACGGCGTGGACTGTGATCCAGCGGTATTCATTGCGCTGTGGATTGAATACGCCCATCACGGTGCTTGATACCTCGATGCCGGTGTGCAGGGCCACCATGGCCGGGTGCATATCACCGGGAAAAGCGGAACCGTCTTCATGGATCGTGTGCCAGCCAGGATCTGCTGAGGTACGGCCTTGCATTTGATCTGCGGTCAGTCCCAGGATCTGTTCCGCTGCCGGGTTGGCCGAAATGATCTTGCCGTCGGCATCCTGGTAGACCACGCCTTGGGCCATGGTCTCGAACAGTGTCCGGTATTTGTCCTCGCTTTCGCGCAGCGCTTTTTCGGCCTCCCTGCGCGCGGCAATGTCACGGGTCACACCCAAAAAGCCACTAAGCTGGCCGTGTTCATCTAACAGCGGTTTGACCAGTGCTTCGGTCCAGACGGTAGCGCCGTCTTTGCACGGCTGCTCCAGTTCATGCGTCGCAGGTTCAATGGGTATGCCGCGCTTGATTTTGTCCAGGGCATTCATTACGGCGGTTTGCATCTTTTTCAATGAGTCAGGTGTCAGGGCTTGCTCAGGAGATTGTTGCAGTACCTCTTGCGGTGTATATCCGCGCAGTTTCTCGACCGAGGGGCTGACGTAGGTGAACCGGCCCGCAGCATCCATCGTCCAGATCACATCCACAGTATTTTCGGCTAACAGCCGGTAGCGTTCCTCGCTCTCTCGCAGCGCTTCCTCGGCCTGTTTGCGCGCGGTGATGTCGCGGGCTGCGGCGTAGATCAGTTCCCCCGCCGGGGAGGAACGCCATTCGATCCAGCGATAGGAGCCGTTGCGGTGGAGGTAGCGATTGGTGAAGTTCAGGATAGGATGTTGTTCCGATAAGGTGGCGATGGCTTGTAGGGTAGATTCCAGATCATCGGGGTGCACGAAATCGAGGAAGCGGTGGTTTTCGAGTTCCTCGCGCGTGTAACCCAGCGCCTCTTCCCATTGCGGATTCACTCTCCGAAAGTACCCGTCGGTGTCGGCGATGCACAGCAGGTCCAGCGCCGTCATGAAGAACTGCTCGATTTCCTCGGTCTTGTGTTGCAGCGCTTCCTCGGTTCGCCTGCGCTCGGTGATGTCTTCCATGATGCCGATGCCGCCGTAAACCTTGTCCTTTTCCGTAATACGGGCTGTAAACAGCGCCCTTATCGGTGTGACCTTATTCGCCGTGATGGAATGGTAGTCTCCCTCGTAGATCGCTGATTGCCCCGCGAGTGCCGTTTGCGCTGCCGAGACGACCCTTTTATCAGGCAGTTTGAGGAGATTGAGCCCAATCAAGGCTTCACGGGATGATCCGATAATCCTTATGAAGAGATCGTTGCAGTTGGTAATCGTTCCCTCATTGTCGAAGCGAAAGATGCCAATGGGGGAATGTTCGAAAACCAGGCGGTATTCCGCCTCGCTTTCCTGCAGCCGTTTTTCTGCCTGTTTGCGCTCGGTGATGTCCTGCACCATACCGAGCGAGCGAATGATCTTTCCGGAGGCATCTTTTATGTGCTCACATTTTTCGTGAACGTAGCGCATCTCACCGGTGGCTTTGTGAATGATGCGATGCTCGATCTCATAGCCATCTGTGCCCTTTTGCAGTGTGCTCCTATAGGCTGCATCGACTGCGGCGCGATCCTCCGGGTGTATGATCTCGAGCAATACCTCATAGGTAGCAGCAAACTCTTGTGGCTGAAAGCCGAAAATGCGATAAACCTCATCGGACCAGGTCAGACGATTTGTGGCAAGTTCCAATTCCCACAATCCGAGATGGGCGATCTCTTGGGATTTGTTCAGCCGTGCTTCGCTTTTTCGCAGCGTCTCCTGTATTTCACGAATGCGCAGGAGAGCGTTAATGTGTGTGAGGAGTTCGGGCTCACTGAACGGCTTGGTGATATAGCCATCTATCAGTCCTTCCTCGACCCCTTGGGCTCGTTCTGTGGGCGTGGCGCGTATGTCCGAGAGCAGAACAACGAACATACTTTCCAATGCGGGGTCGCCCTTCAACTGACGTACTACTGCAATGCCGTCCGCATCAGGCAGTGGCGCTGTAAGCAGCAGCAAAGCGGGGCAGTGGCGGCGCGCCAGTTCTAAGGCCTCGGCGGCACTGCTGCCGGTCAGCACCTGAAAGTCGGCGTTCTTAAGCGTGCGTGCTGTGGCTTCGAGCGCCGCTGGGTCGTGGTCGATCACCAGGATGGATATCCCCTCGTGTGGTGTGCTGCTATTGCCGGGCAATCTGGCTGTATTTGATGTGCTTGCCATTTTCTGCTCCATTCTGACTTTTTGAAGCATCCATGACGATCGGCGATGGTGTGAGTTGGGCCTCTTACTTAAAATTATAGCCATATTTTCAGTAGAATCCACTTGGAAAAAGGATTGGGAGGGCAGCAAGGCTGCCCTCCCAATCCTCGAGATCTTCTTTTGGATCCACCGATGGGGGGGCGTTTGTTCTTGTGTCGCTTAATCTGCGCAATCTGCGGTCAGCGTTTGAGAAGGATCCGTGGGTTCTCGCGTGTGAGAAGCTCGTATCTCAAAGTGCCGCCGCAGAAGCGCGCTGTCAAGTCCATGACCTCCTGGCAAATTTGCTCGATTTCAGCTTTGCCGGCGGGGGGGAGCCCATCGACGTTGAACTCGATGGCCGTCGTGGTGGGCAGGGTCAGTGTGTGGTTCGCCTGACGCCAGATCCAGCGCCGCGTCAGGACGGTGTCCCCTTCGGCAAAGATGATCTCGCCAGGGGTGGGGTGTTCGACCTGATCCGACCCAAACGGGACAAAGGTCTCCTCACCCGTGGCCGTGCGCAGCGTGATGTCCTGTGTGAGGTGGTCGATCGCGTGGCCGCCGGTCGGAACGAGGTGCCGCAGGGAGATGAGGGTGCCGATGTCCACCAGCGTATTGATGAGGGGCAGCTCTTGCCCGTGAAGGACGCGGCGCGCCAGCGCTTCGATCGACGGGCGGAACTCGCTGGGCTTGATCCCTATCTTGCGGAAGACCTCCCGCCAGATGGCCATGTGGGGCTCCGCGGCGAGTGTCTCCAGGACCAGTCGTTCGCGCGCGGCGACTTCCGTCTCGCGGAGCAGCGCGACCAGTTCTGGGGGCGATGTTCCGTTTGCGACATCCTCGGCGATGACCACGCCCCGCACGTAGTCGGGGAACTGGACAAAGACAGCATCGGTGATGAAATAGGTTATAGCTTCCATTTTTTTAGACACTCCGGGCAGATACCATGGGTGAATGTGGCTTTCGAATGGGTTTCGACGTAGGATTCGACGCTGACCCATTGGTTTTGCTCATCCTGGATCTTACGCCCACACCAGGCGCAGATGGGGACCAGGCCGCTCAGCGTCTTGATGGTGGCCAGGGCCTCTTCCAGTTCGGCATTGCGCGCTTGCAGTTCGTCGTTTTGAGCGATCAGCCTGGCATTGGCCTCCTCGAGCCGCCGCCGCATTTCTTGCAGCGCCAGGTGGGTTTTGACGCGCGCCAGCACTTCCGTTACCTGGAAAGGCTTGGTGATATAGTCTACCCCGCCGACGGCAAAGGCTTTGAACTTATCCAGGAGTTCGTCCAACGCGCTGATAAAGATGACAGGGATCTCTTTCGTCGGAGCATTTGCCTTGAGGCGCGCGCAGACTTCATATCCATCCATGCCGGGCATGGTGATATCCAATAGAATCAGGTCCGGCAGCACGATATCGACGGCTTTGAGGGCCAGGTCTCCACTGGCCACGGTCTGCACCTTATAGCCATTCTGTTGTAGAATGCGTGTGAGCAGATGCAGGTTGGCTGGTGTGTCATCTACAATCAAGATGTCGGCTGTGTCCGTCACTGTTTTCATGCTTACCCTTTTGGCCGAGCAAAGACAGGGCATTTTCCCGCTTCCAGGCCTGACAATCGTCTTATCCACCACCTTATGACGTCAGAATTATATAACAATTGCGCCAATTGTCCTGCAGATCGAGAGGGGCAGCACAGTATTCGGATTAATGACCGCTGGCGGATTTGTTTTCAGTGGGATGAGCAAACCATTGATTGTAGCAGGTGACCTCCCCAAAGCCTCTGAGGCTTTGGGGAGGTCGTTGTTTTCATTTCCCAAACGGATCTACTGCCTGACCACCAGGGGCAAGAACACCTGCCGTCCGTAGAACAGGCAGGGGGAGAACTCGGAGGTGCTGCCCTCAGGGTGGGTGGCGGTCGCGGTCACGTAGAAGAGGCCGGGGATCTGGGTAGTGAGCGTGACGCTGAAGGCTGCATCCCCGTTGGCATCCGTGGTCACCGCCCGGGAGCCTAAATACTGCTGGCCCTCGCCGTAGCCGGTAGGGTCGCAGGCAGCATTGCGATAGAAATCCACCTGGTAGGTCTTGCTGGGCTCGCTGTTCAGCGTCCCGGAGATGATTGTTTGGCTGTCCTGTACCGTCACACCGGTCAGGAGGGGATAGTTCTGCCCTCTGTTGACGCTGGTATCCATGTCGCCAGGATCGTTGGGCGTCACGCCGTCGGGGGCGAGATCGGAGCCCAAATCGATGCCCAGGCCGGCGTTGCTGTGGATGCTGTTGGCGCGGACGCTGCTGTCGAAGTAGGATGCTACCAGGACACCCGGACCGCCATTGTGGGCAATGGTGTTGGCCACGCCGGCAGCGGTTCCGCCGACTATCACCGAGAACCGTCGGAGGGTGATCCCCGCGGCCTGATTGGGGAGCGCCAGGGTGCCGGCGGCGTTGGTGCCGATGGCGTTGCCCTGAATGAGCGTGTTATGGGGGTAGCTGTAGTCGTTGGCGTCCCCCTGCACGTAGAGGCCGGAGCCGACGTTGCCCGCGATGACGTTGCCGGCCCCTGTGCTGCCACCGCCGACCTGCGTGTTCAAGGCCCTTTCAATGTGGATCCCATGACCGCCGTTGGCCAGGGGCTGCGTGACTGCCAGATTGGCCCCGATGGTATTCCCCTGGATCACTGTACTGATGGTGTTGGAATTGGTCAGGTAAATGCCGTAGTCCCCGTTGCCCGAGATCAGGTTCCTGGCGCTGCTGGTCGTTCCGCCGATGGTATTCCTTGCGCCGCCGGAGATGATGATACCTTTCCTGTTCGGCACTGCCGTTGTTCCGCTTACGTCTGTGCCGATGAAGTTGCCTGAAATCACGTTATCATCTGCAGGGATGAGATCGGTGCTGCTTTGAATGCGAATCCCATCCCCGTTTCCGGAAATCAGGTTGCCGGAACCGGTGGTGATTCCCCCGATGGTGTTATACGAGGCATCCTGGATCCAGATTCCGACGCTGTTGCTGATAGCCTGTGTGCCGCTGATATTTGTGCCGATATAGTTGCCGCTGACGAAGTTGCCATCGCTGGCGATGTAGATGCCGGGGATTCGCTCGCCGTTGTGGCCGGAGATGAGATTCCGTGCTGCAGCGGATGTACCGCCGATGGTGTTGCCGGCTCCACTGCCACCAAGGTAGACGCCACCTTTGCCGTTACCCTGACCGGACGTCCCTGTGGCATTCGTACCGATGAAGTTGCCTCGGACGGCGTTGGTCCCTCCGTTGTAGATCGAGATGCCGTAGTCCCCGTTGCCCGAAATCACGTTGCGTGCTGCGGTGGTGGTGCCGCCGATGACGGTGCTGATAGTGTTGATGAGGGAGATTCCGTCGCCACCGTTGCCTGTTGCTCCTATGAGGGTGCCGAAGCTACCGATGCGGTTGCCAGCGATGAGGGTGCCGCTGGCACCTTGGACGAAAATGCCGTTCTGGCCGAAGTTGCGGATGGTCAGGCCGCGGATGGTGCATCCGTCTGCTGTGATCCATAATCCGTTATAGTCGCCGCCATTACCGTCAAGGGCGATCGGAGCCCCATTGCTGTTAGGACCCTGAATAGTGAGCGTGTCGGTGATCGTAGGAAGTGCTGCGGTAATGTTGATCTTGTGTTCGAGAACTGGTATGCCTCCGGGGTTGATCGCGAAGGTGATGGTGTCTGCTCCGGGAGCATGCTTCGCATCGATGATGGCCTGGCGCAGTGAGCCCGCGCCGCT
>JAVEWB010000084.1:3581-8031 GCA_034004765.1 Anaerolineae bacterium | reverse complement strand
AATGCTGGCGACCATCAGCGGCAGCCCGTAGACGGCAAGACCGGCAACCGGGTAAACCCACCGGACGAGACGGCGTTCACGCCACCAACTCCACAGCAGCAGCCCACCCGCCAGATAGACCCAGCCCTGCTCAAGCCAGTAGAGAAGCGTGGAGAGCTCAGGCCCGTAGTCAATCCCGCCCGCCTCGCTCCAGGAAATCCACTGCCAGCCCCACAATCGGGGAAGCAGCTCGGCACGCTGGACAAGCAGCCACACTCCCGGCAAGATCGCCAGGAACACGTGCCGCCACGGCAGCAGCTCCACCGGTTGATTCGCCATGCCCAGGTCAGCCGCCAGACGCAAATGCTCCTGGAACACGGTGACGCACAGATCCCAGAGCGTACGCAGCCACACCGGCAGCAGTCCCCAGATACCCCGCCGGGCATACGCTTCTTCGCACTGGTCCCGGAAGAGCTGCACCATCAGCGAGCCGTACTCCCGCCGATGGTCGCGGGGATAGAGCCAGAGGAGTGCGCTGTAGAGTCCAACAGCGTGCCGGATACTCGTCGGCGTCGCCATCAGGCCACCTCCTGCGCCGGGATCGCGACCGGCGGCAGCACCTTCTTCTGCTGCGCCAGTTGGACCGCTTTGGAGAGGCGCTCGGCTTCCAGCGCCAGCACCCGCGCACCCAGCCCGGTCAGGCAGTAATAGCGCCGCCGGCTGTCGTCCATCTCCGGGTCGGGGCGCTCGTCAGACTCCTCGATCAGAGCGGCGGCCAACATGCGCTTGATGGAGCCGTACAATGTCCCCGGCCCCATCTTGATCTGGCCGTCGGTCTGCGCCTCGACGGTTTTCATAATGCTGTACCCGTGGCGCTCGCCGTCCGCCAGTGCGAGGAGAATGTGAAACACGACCGGCGTCAAGGGCAGCAGCGCCTCAGGGTTCTGCACATCTGCGGTTGTCATCGTCGTCACCTCCGGACAGTATATCCGTCTCCAATATATCCGTTACAGATATATTATAAAGCCAAAACAAAGGATGTCAATAACAATCGCATTTCTTGACATCTTCGCAGGGAGCGCGGATAATACCGGTATGAGCGAAAGTCTGGAGATGTACCTCGCAACAATCATAAACCTGCGGGAGTCCAAGGGTGAACCCGTGCCCCTTTCCGCACTGGCCAACGCGCTTTCCATTGCCAGTGTCTCGGCCAATGAGATGTGCCGGAAGCTGCAGGAGCAGGATCTGGTAATCTATCAGCCCTACAAGGGTGTCACGCTCACCAAAGAGGGCGAACGGCGGGGAATGGCCGTGCTGCGGCGGCGCGGACTCTGGACGGTCTTTCTGACACAGAAGCTGGGCATCGAGCCGAAGCGCGCGCACGAAGTCGCCGATGACCTGGAGCACAGTACCCCGAACGACGTGGCGGATCGCCTCGCCGATTTCTTGGGGAATCCCCGGGTGACGCCGCTGGGCACACCGATCCCCTCGGCCAACACGGCTTTCGCTTATCCCACGGCGGTGCCCCTCACCGCGATCGCAACCGGGCGCATCGGGCACGTGGCAGAGCTGCCCACCGATGCCGCCATCCGCGACTTCCTGCACCAGCATGGGCTGCAAGTCGGCGCACCGGTGACGGTGCTGAGCATCGCGGACTCGGGCGAACGGCTGCTGGCAATGGGTGCAGATGGAAGCCCACCACGCCATCTCAGCGTGACCGAGGCCACCGCAGATCAGGTGCTGGTCGTGCCACAGGAGGATATGGACGAAGTAGCCGATGGTGTTTGTGATGCAGCAGCAGGGACAGCGCCCCACGTCAAGCTCATCCCCCTGAGCCAGTTGGGCAAAGAAGAGGTCGGGGCCATCGTGCGTATCAACAGCCGCGGACCGCTGCGCCAGCGGCTGCTGGATATGGGCATCGTGACCGGCGAGGAGATCCGGCTCAAGCACAAAGCGCCATTAGGCGATCCTCTGGAATTCACCGTGACAGACTATCAGATCTCGCTGCGCAGGGAAGAAGCAGCGGAGATCATGGTGGAAGTAACCCTCTGCGCCTGAAAGTGACCGAAGCTGCCGACGACGGGAGGCCTTGAAATAAGGCCTCCCGTTTTGTGTTTCATTGAGGCAGATACCGTTACCCGGCACACCTCAAAAGGGAGTTTTAGGGGAAAACGTGGCTTCGCCGTGTTTCCCCCTAAAGAGGACTCCACCTTTGCCCGTCCTCGGGGGCGGGGAGCATAATTCGCTATCTTTAGGCAAGCCTTACAATTCACTTGACAAAGAGAAAGTGCGTGATAATATTTAGGCATACCTAATAATTATATCGGTATATATTATAGTAAACCATAAGACCGGAGGTCAGATATGATGAAACGACTGAGCGATTTGAAGCTTGGCGAATCGGGAACGGTATGCAAAGTCGAAGGGGACAAAGCCATCCGCCGGCGGATGTTAGACATGGGGTTGGTCAACGGGGCCGAGGTACAGGTCAAGTGCGTCGCGCCGTTGGGCGACCCCATCGAACTCGTCGTACGGGGCTATAACCTCTCGCTGCGCAAATCAGAAGCGTACGCGATTCAAGTCGAAACCGCGTAAGGGGCGCCCCATGATGCCGTTAGTCATGGCTCAACCTGGGGAACCCCTGAAATTAGTCGCCCTGTGCGGGGGACAGCATATGCGCAAGCGATTGGCCGATCTGGGATTGACTCTTGATATGCCGCTGTACGTCGTGCAGCGTGACAGACATGGTCCGCTCATCGTGGCGGTCAAAGATACCCGCCTGGCGATCGGGTGCGGTATGGCCCTTCACATTATGGTAGAACCTCTCGAATCATAAAGGAGTAGATAATGGCAGAAGCAACAATTGCCCTGGCCGGCAACCCCAACGTAGGAAAGAGCACCGTGTTCAACGCGCTGACCGGTGCACGGCAGCACGTCGGGAACTGGCCGGGTAAAACGGTAGAGAAAAAAGAGGGCAGTTGGGCGTACCAGGGTAAAACCTACATGGTCGTAGACCTGCCCGGGACCTACAGCCTCACGGCTTTTTCGATGGAAGAAATCATCGCGCGCGATTTCATCATTGATGCGCGGCCCAATGTCGTGGTCGTGGTCGTGGATGCCGCCAATCTGGAGCGCAATCTCTACCTGGTGGTACAGATCATCGAGATGGGTGCGCCCGTGATCGTGGCACTCAACATGGCCGACCTGGCCGAAACCAAAGGGCTGAAGATCGATGTGGAAAAACTGGCCCAAGGACTGGGTGTCCCCGTCATCCCGACGATCGCACGCGAGGGAGAGGGGCTCAAAGCCCTGAGCGACGCCATCGTTGCAGCGCTCGCACCCAAGGAGGAATCACGATGACAACTGCATCCGCTTATATACGCGGTCGGGGGTTGATCGACTATGGCCCCGAAGTGGAAAACGAAATTGTGACGCTGCAAGCGATGATCGAACAGGAAGCCGATCTACGCACCCGATACGGCTCACGCTGGCTGGCGATCAAGCTCTTGGAAGAAGACGACGACATCCTCAAGAAATTCCACGAGATGGGAGACCACGCCGCCCTGTTGAATCGGGCCCGCACCTGTGTCGAGCACCTGCGCGTCGTCTATGGCGACGACATGGATACCATCATCGCCGACCAGCGCTACGGCTGGATCCACGGCCTGGTCAAAGAGACCGTGCAGCGCACGGCCCAAGAGCGCCTGTCGCTCTCGGATCAGATCGATAAGATCGTGACCAACCGCGTGCTGGGCATCCCTATCTTCCTGGCCCTGATGTGGGTCGTGTTCAAGGTCACGACCGACGTCGCCAGCCCCTATCTGGATTGGGTGGACGGCGTCATCGGCGGGCCCATCACCCACTGGGTCATCGCTATTCTGGGAGTGTCAGGTCTGGGTGGCACCTGGGTCGAAAGCCTGTTCGTGGACGGTATCATCACGGGCGTGGGTGGCGTGCTGGTCTTCGTTCCGGTGATGATGTCCCTCTACCTGGCGCTGGCCCTCCTGGAGGACTCCGGCTACATGGCGCGCGCGGCCTTCGTGATGGATCGGCTGATGCACATGCTTGGGCTGCACGGCAAGAGCTTCCTGCCAATGATCGTGGGATTCGGCTGCACCGTGCCCGCTTTCTACGCCACCCGCACGCTGGAAAATGAAAAGGATCGTATCCTGACCGGGCTGCTGGTGCCTTTCATGAGCTGCGGCGCACGGCTGCCGGTTTACGTGCTCTTTGCCGCGATCTTCTTCCCGGATAACGCCGGGGCGGCGATCTTCTGGATGTACATCATCGGCATTTTGGTCGCAATCGTGTTAGGTGTGGTCCTCAAGAACACGGTATTCAAAGGCAAAGAGCAGTCGCCCTTCGTGATGGAACTCCCGCCCTACCGCCTGCCCACCTTCAAAGCGATCTGGTTCCACATGTGGGAGCGCACCAGCAGCTTCGTACGCAAAGCGTGGGGACTGATCATGGT
>JAVEWB010000084.1:2305-3481 GCA_034004765.1 Anaerolineae bacterium | reverse complement strand
GCGTGGCTCATCGCGGTCGTGGTCTTCCAGGGCGGCGTACTCCTGGGACTGGGGTAAGAGACCATGTTGAAGCAAATCCTCAAGGAGCTTGCCCGTGGGCGTGGATACAGCCGCGCAGACCTGGCACAGCGTCTGGACATCAGTGAGGGCATGCTGGCCCAGATGATGGAAGAGCTGGCCCACAAGGGCTACCTTGCGCCCCTGGTCACACCCTCCGCTTGCGGCGGGTGCAGCAGTGGGAGCGGCTGTAAAGCGTGCCCCCTCCACACCCATGAGCAGGCTCCCGCCTCCAGGGTCTGGGTGCTGACGCCGAAAGGCCGTCGCATGGCCCAAGGGTAGATCGCCCAAACAGCTCCGTGCTCAAACCGGACACCTTGCTCGTGAGGGTGTCCGGTTTGAGTGAATCCGCATCGATAAAAGTTCGCAAAGGAGTAAATCAACGATTATGAAATTAACGTGGCTGGGGCGCTCCTGCTTCCAATTGATCACCGCCCACCAAACCCATATCCTTTTCGACCCCTGTCTCGAGTATTATCTGAGGCAGCATCCGGCCCCTTTTCCACTCCCGGATATCATCTGTGTTTCCCATGGTCATCTGGATCACTTCGGAGATGTGCCCGAATTGGTACGCAAGGACTCGCCGGCCCTGGTCGTAGCCATACCGCGCCTGTGCCACGCGCTGCGGGAGATGATCCCGGAGACCCAGTATCGGCTGTTTCCCATCCCCTGGGACGATCACGTCGAGGTGCAGGGGGTGCTCTTCTACGCGTTCCGTTCACCGCCCATGCAGACTTCGCTCTACGAGATGTTCCAGGAGTTCGGGGTAAAAAAGGTGCAGGACTTCTTACTCGCCTTCCATGAACTGGCGGATGAGATCCTGTACCTGCCACTGACCTCTTTTGGCGTCGTCGTCGATGGCGTGCGGGTGCTGCACTTCGTCGCCGAAGGAGAGGGCAAGGGTGATCCCGTCGACGTCGGTGCCATCGGGAGGCAGTTTGCCCCCGACGTGGCGCTGGTCGGTGTGAACGCCGGGGAAGAGAAACGCTCGGCAGCATACGCGGCAGCGCTCGGCGCACCCACCGTCATCCCGCATCACCACAATGCGTATGGGGAGCTGCCCGCTGCCGACCTGGATCTCTTCATCCGCGAGTTGGCCCACCTGGCTCCTGCAACCAC
>JAVEWB010000084.1:0-2205 GCA_034004765.1 Anaerolineae bacterium | reverse complement strand
GAGGATGATTTGGCCCAACAGCGCGTTGAGGGGCGCTAAAAGGACCAGTGTCAAAAACAAATCGAACAGGGCCTCGCCCGGTGCAGGCTGAATCCCCACGACCTGATAACCCAGGAACAAAATAAGAGGGAAGAGAAAGAAAACGAGCAGATAGACCAGCAGAGGGACTTTCCACTGAACCAGGCGCTTGAGCAACGCCTTCAGGCCGTCCCACCCCTCAATGATGGCCGTCACGATGATGGCGGCCAAACTGGGACCATAGGAAGAAAGATTCAAGACCAGCAAATAACGGTCTGAAAACTGATAATTCCCCTTCATCGCTACCAATTCTGGCAGCAAAATCAGCCAGGAAATGGCATAAGCGAGTATGCTATACGCCCAGAGTGGTTGCTTTTTGATGAGTGCCTTCATAGAAATCCCTCTCTCTGCCTTAGAAGTCGCCGTGTTTTATCTGCCAGATGCGGGCATGCTCATTTATACGGAGCGCATTCCGTAAAGTTGCAGCATCACAATTCGAGAAACGGCGTAGTATAGACCCATTCGGTGGGGGAATCGGTCATGCAGGTCCGCCCCTACAGGGGATCTCCTATATCCACGGTCCAGGCATAACGCAAAGCCTCCGAATGAAGTCATTCGTGGTTTCGTGTCCCATTTGTGGTCGGCTCCTGGGACCGCGGGCATCTTGCCCGCTCCACCCTACAAAGCGACCGCAGCGCGGTAGGATACCGCGGCTACAGGCAGCCTCCTATATCCATGGTCAGGGCATAGCGTAGAGCCCCCGGATGCAGTCATTCGTGGTTTCGTGTCCCATTCGTGGTCGGTATGCGGGGGCGGACAATCCGGCGGATTGCCCTACAGACGGGCGGGGACAGAGGTCCGCCCCTACAGGGGATCTCCTATATCCACGGTCCAGGCATAACGCAAAGCCTCCGAATGAAGTCATTCGTGGTTTCGTGTCCCATTCGTGGTCGGCATGCGGGGGCGGACAATCCGGTGGATTGCCCTACACGCGGGCGGGGACAGAGACCCGCCCCTACAGTCACCCTGACGTTTGACGTTTTGACGTTTGACGCCCTCACGTTTCACGTTTCCTCCATTTTGCGCTATACTATTTCTGGTTCATAAAAAGCGTCTACCGATCCATGCGGAGGCAATCCTATGTCCGAAGCTGACACCTGTCGTGACTACATCACACCTGCACTGCGCCAGGCAGCGTGGGATAAGGCCCCGCATTTCATGAAGGAGCAGGAGAGCTTCACCGACGGCCGCTGGCTTCCGGTGGGCGACGGCGAGGTGGCCGTGCGCGGCGAGCTCAAACGGGCCGACTATCTCCTCTACTACCAGCCCAACGTCAAACTGGCCGTCGTCGAAGCCAAAGAGGAGACCCACCCCGCCGAGGAGGGGATGCAGCAGGCCATGGACTACGCGCAGATCCTCGGTCTCCACTTCGCCTACGCCACCAACGGCCGGCGCATCCTGGAGCACGATTTCACCACGGGTCTCGAGCGGGAGATCCCCCGCTACCCCACCCCCGCCGAACTCTTCGCCCGCTGGCGCGCGGCGGAGGCCCTGACCGACGACGAGGTAGCCGAGCGGCTCCTGCAGCCCTACTGCACCGTGCCCAACAAAGCGCCCCGCTACTACCAGGAGATCGCCATCAACCGCGCCGTCCAGGCCATCCTGCAGGGGCGGAAGCGCGTGCTGCTCACGATGGCGACCGGCACCGGCAAGACCTTCGTCGCCTTCCAGATCGCCTGGAAGCTCTGGTCCTCCGGCTGGAACGCGACCGGGCGCTACGGCAAGGCCAAGATGCTCTTTCTCTCCGACCGCAGCGTGCTGGTGGACCGCCCCAAGGACATCATGTTCGCCCCCTTCGAGGACGCCCGCCACAAGATCCAGGGCAAGGCCGTCAAGAGCCGCGAGATGTACTTCGCCCTCTACCAATCACTGGCACAGGACGAGCACCGCCCCGGCCTGTACAGGGAGTACGCGCCCGACTTCTTCGACCTGATCATCGTGGACGAGTGCCACCGCGGGAGCGCGCGCGACGACAGCAACTGGCGCGAGATCCTGGAATACTTCCAGCCCGCCTACCAGTTGGGAATGACCGCCACGCCGCTGCGTGAGGACAACCGCGACACCTACGACTACTTCGGCGATCCGGTCTACACCTACAGCCTGGCGCAGGGCATCGAGGACGGCTTC
>JAVEWB010000083.1:0-8055 GCA_034004765.1 Anaerolineae bacterium | reverse complement strand
TGCCCTCCAGAGGGATCAACTGCGTACCCGTTTCCCAACCACAGTTTCCGGTATTGCTGAGACGCCAGTTCAGTATGAGCGGCTCCCCAGGGTCCACCTGGACGCCCCAGGGGGAATCCGGGCCTTGAACGACCGCCGCATCGAACACACAGGGTGTTTCCACCGTTACGTTATCATCGATGGGTTCATCCGTCGGGACCTCATCAGTGGGCTCATCTATTGACACATCAGCCGGCGGCCTGGTGGGCTCAGTCATCATCACCCATTTGGTAGGCGTCGGTGTAGGAGACTTCCGCCCTCCTTGCGAGATGATCGTCAGTACCGTAAAACTCAGGAGTGCCAGCAGCAGCAGTCCACCCCCTCCCACAACCAGCCCCAGAAGGATCCTGGAGGGTGTGGGCTGGTCCGGCCACATCGATGGGCGCACCGCACGCGGCGGGCGCGGAGGTTCAGCAGAGCTTGGTTTGGCAGAGACTAGTTTGGCGTGGGCCGGTGGTGGTAGCGTTTCTTGCCTCGTCAAGGCAGCCTGGCGCAACTGCCGGGCGAAGTCACTCGCCTTCTGGAAACGCTCCTCACGCTTCTTCGCCAGTCCCTTGAGCAGGACCGGCTCCACGCCGGGCAACAGAGCCGGGTTCGCCGCAGTAGGTCGAGGCGGGGCCTCGTAGACATGCTTGTAGAGCACCGCCGTGGGTGAACTGCCGGTGAACGGCAGCTTTCCCACCAGCATTTCATAGGCCACCACGCTCAAGGCGTAGAGATCCGCCCGCCAGTCGATCTCCACACCCTCAGCCACTTCCGCCTGCTCTGGCGCCATGTACTCGGGCGTCCCTACCACAGCCATGGTCGTCGTCAACCGCGTTCCCTCCGCAGCCCGAACGATGCCAAAGTCCAGCAATGTTGCCTGCCCGTCCTCACCAATCATGATGTTGGCCGGCTTGATGTCGCGGTGCACCAATCCGCGGCTGTGGATAAGGTCCAGTGCCCCTGCAATCTGCTCCAGGATGGTGACCGCCTGCTCCAATGTCAAGCCGCCCTCAGCAATGACCTTATCCAGCGTACGGCCTTCCAAATAGGTCATCGTCAGGTAGTAAATGCCCTTCTCCTGACCGACCTCGTAAATGGTGACAATGTGCGGATGGTGAAACTGGGCTGCTGTCTGCGCCTCCTGCTGAAAGCGCTGGACGAACTTGGGGTCAGACGTAAGATGTGGGAAAAGGACTTTGAGGGCGACGATACGGTTCAAGGTAACATCACGGGCTTTATACACCACCGCAAAACCACCACGGCCCGACTCTTCAAGGAGCTCATACTTGCCGATGCGCCTGATCTCAGACATGATCCACCCCCTCATGTTAATACAGGCGGCGAATAAGAAAGGGGAAAAGATAGACCGGAGTTCACGATTATCCAATCATGACTTTAGTATAAGACAACCTTGCAATAAGGTCAATAAAAGATAATAAAAAGACCCGGCGGTCAGCCTCCGGGGAACCTTTTCATCCGGGCAGGCGTCTTAGAGCCAGAAAGGCCGGATTCTTCCCAAATCTGGGAAGCGCTTCGAGATAAAAGGTCCGGCTTTTAGTCCGATTGGTCACTATTCGAGTTCAGTGAGGAGACTATCAAAATGAAAAAGAGAATGACGATCCTGGGGCTGTACCTGTTGCTCACGCTTCTCCTTATAAGCGGATGCGGGACAGAGCCGACCGCTCCTATCGAAGAGACGACAATTGTACCCGATGCCGAAAGTGAGCTGGCCAACCCGGCCTCAGTCTACTGCGAAGATCAAGGCTACGCCCTGGAGATCCGCACGGATGAAGCCGGAGGGCAGTTCGGCGTCTGCATCTTCCCCAACGGGACCGAGTGCGAGGAATGGGCTTTCTTCCGTGGGACCTGCAATTCGGAGCAGGCAGAACAAACTGCCGTCGATGTATCACCGCTGATGAGCCCCGTCGCCGCGCCGGAGCCCCCCTCTGCAGCACCGGAAACCGTCCTCGCAGTGGAAGGGTGGAAGGGCATCCTCATCAGCAATCCGGCTGGAGCGCAGTTTGACGACACGTTCCAGCTTACCGATGGCAGCAACACCCAGGTCGGCATCGCCGCCACAGATCCCGCACTGGAGCAGCAGTTGGCCAGCCTGCGCGATACGGGAACCGTCATCTCCGTCTGGGGCACACTTCTGAATGACGTCCCTGACGTCAACGGTATCCAGATCCAGGTGACACGCATCGAGATCGAAGCACCAGAAGAAGCCACAGAACCCATAGAGGGTTGGATTGGTGCGCTGGTCAGCAATCCGCAAGGGGCACAGTTCGACGACTATTTCCAGATGCTCGATCAGAACGGCAGCCGCTTTGGGATCAGTTCGTTAGATCCGCTTCTCGAGCAAGAATTGGAAGCCTTGCGCGATACCGGGCAGCTCATCCAGGTATGGGGCGTGCTCCGGCGTGATGTGCCGGATGCATACGGCACACAGATCGAAGTCACGCGCATCGCCGAGTATCAATAAACTCATCCGCCGGAAGGTGACGCCGGAACGGGGCGCCGCCCCGGCCTCTCCGAACCGGGTTCCTGCTTTGCGGGAACGACGATAGCCTCGCTTCGTTGCTGCCCTGATGCATGCCCCCAACAGGGATAAGAACGGAGCTTTCCTCTATACACATCGTGCCCGATGTGTGCTCCCGATAGGGGTGAGGATCCGTTCCATCCTCACCCCTTTACAAGTAGGCCTTTCTGCACTAAAATCTCCTACTAAGGAGAAAGAGGTATGAGCGCTTCGATGACCCCGGTTCGTGCACCCGTCAAACGCGAATATGCGGAGTATTATATTCTGCTGTCGCTGATCAGCTTTGCGGTCTCGGTGACCCTCACCCGGCTGTTTCTCGAGTTGACCGGCTATCCACAGCTTGGCAACAGCGAACTCCACATCGCCCATGTGCTGTGGGGCGGATTACTGCTTTTCGTCGCCTCGCTGGTACCCCTCATCTTTGCCAACCGGTGGGCGTACAGCTTAGGAGCGTTCCTGAGCGGCGTCGGCGTTGGTCTCTTCATCGATGAAGTGGGAAAGTTCATCACCCAGAGCAACGATTATTTTTATCCGCCCGCCGCACCGATCATCTACGCGTTCTTCCTGCTCACGGTCCTGCTCTACCTCCGGGTACGGAAGCCTGAGGGCCATGTCCCGCGGTCAGACCTGTATCACGTTCTCGAAGACCTGACCGAGGTGCTGGATCACGATCTCGAGCCGCCTGAACACGCGCGGCTCGAAGGGCAGCTCAACGAGATCATCCGAGAATCTGAAGATTCGAATCTGAAGCAGCTTGCCACGGCGCTCCTGGATTTTCTGAACAACAAGTCCCTGCAACTGGCCGACTCGCCGCCGGAGTTCTTCGAACGGGTGGCCGCAAAATTATCCAAATGGAGAAGCAAGCTCATGGAGCACCGCAGGGCCCTGAAAGCAATCCTGATCCTCGGCCTATTTTGGGTGGGTGCTCTTGCCACCATAAAAGCAGGGACCCTGCTTGCGGTGGCTCTGGTTCCCGGACTGACATTGGAGGCATGGATCACCGATCTGATCGATGCGGGGAGCGTCGAGAGCGCAAGCGAAATCCTCTGGCTCCTGGTGCGCCTGGCACTGGAGGGGGTCGTGGGCGCCTTCGCCCTGCTATCGGCGATTTTCTTGCTCGCCGGCAAGGAGAGACGCGGCGTCGCCACCGCCCTGGTCTGCCTGCTGCTCTCGCTTACGACGGTCAATCTGCTGATCTTCTATCTGGATCAGTTCAACGCCGTGGCCAGAACCGTGATGCATTTTGGGCTGCTGGTGATCGCCCGCGCCTACCGCCGCTGGCATCTCTAAAAGCTTGCATTTTTAGGGGCTGCAAAACAGCCCCTAAAAATTCCTCAAGGAGATTTACTGCCGCCAGAGGGATGTGGGGCGAGCGGGTAAGCCGCGCCCGACATCGTCGCCGCGCAGTCTCCTTACAGCATCGTCAATCGCAAGCTCGCCAAGTGTCGAGATCGCACTGCTGATGTTGTTATAGGGACCTCCAAAAATCTCATGGGTTTCCAACACTCCACCATAAGTCGTCTGCGCATTCGCGGAATCCACCTGGACATAGATCGGCGTTCCCTCGGCCAGCGTGCCGGAGAAACGGCTGTGTTCCGCCCAGTAGTGCACATCTCCAACCGTGAGCGTGATGCTCTCCCCCGTCTCCAGCGGCAAGAGGTCCTCCGTCACCCCCCAGACCAACCCTTCACGAGCAAAATCCTGCCAGATCTGATTCACCGAGGTCGGGATACGATCGGGATCGATGTAAGCATCCACCCAGAAAGGTTGCTCTGCAGAGACCGAACTCCCGCCCACATTCTTGACCACCACCTGCACGCCGTTACGGGTCGCAAGGATCCGATCCACAATCAAATCAGGTCCCTGCGCCCTGTAATCCCGGGTGATCACAGGCAGATAGAGAGAGCTCCATACTTCAGCAATGAAAGGATTGCCGTGATCCAGCTCGAGGGTGACATTGCCGGCAGGGTCCACTGCTTGGACAAAGTAGTAGACCTGCCTTCCCGGTGCAGCCAGGGGTACGGAGGCTGCTGCCCACCCCGTTTGCGGATCATAGGTCAACTCTGCTTTTCGCCAGGCACGGTCCCCCTCCACATAGTAGAGCACAACCACACGCGCAACCGTGCCGCTGTCGTCCTCCACCCGCACCCGGAAATGCAGTCCAGTCGCGGTGATGTACCCTCGAACCTGCCAGATCGTCGGCGCATCGAAGTCGCCTTCCGTGAAGGGCGCATGATAGACCTCGAAACTCAGCGTCTCATACAGCCGCTGCGTGCCCGTCACCCCTTCCCCCACAGAACGGAACTGCCCCGGCACCACCACTAATTGCTCATAGGTGCGATTGTTGAAGGAGAGGAAGCGATTGAGGCCTCCTACCTGGGCCGGATACCACGACACATTGCGGTACTCCGGCTCCACATCCGCAACCAGGGTGTCCGTCACCAGGTGCGAGATCACCGGGTCCACCCCCTCCTCCGTGAAGCTTCCGCCGGTCATGAGCACGCCGTGAGCGATCAGATCCTTCTGATGCACGTCCACGCTGTAGAGTGGCTGGATCGGACGCCCTGCTGCGCCGTGTACCTCTTCCGTCCCCACTTTCGTATAGTACCGACCCCGCCCGGCCATGTCATGGGGCGTGTAATCAAACGAGAGATCGAGCGATGCCGCGGTCACTCCCGCCGCCTCGTTCAAATAAAAAGTATCGGCAGAAGAGAGGCTCATGACGCGCTCAGGGATCGTCTGCTGCGGCATGGACACCTGCACCATCGGCAACCCATAGAGCGTCAGCTCCCCCACTACCTTCTCATCGTAGTTACTCAACGAGCCCACCGCTGCCCCGTTCACGTAGCGCTGCTTGGCCCGCATCAGCGCCTCCCCCACCGTCGGCAGACGGCCATCGTTATATCCCAACTCCCGGACGAAAGCGAGCATCAGCCGCTCCGAGTACGCCAGCAAATCCCGATCCCCATAGCCGTAGCCGGTGTTGCCAATGAAGGTTGCCCCCTGCCGCAGGAACGCCTGCGGCCAGTCGGTGCCCGTCTCCACGGAGGGCGCTCCCTCATCCGGCACGTTCAACCCCGAATGGCAGCCAACCGAAAAGACCAGCGAGCCCTGATACGCCGTCGTGGCCGTGACCTCTATTGCATACAGCCGGTCATCCGGCTGGTTTGCGTAAAGGAAGTCGTGGCGAAAATGTGAGTTCAGCGAGTTGAGATCATGTGCATCCGGCGTCGTGAACAGCCGGAGCCGCAAGTCGTTGCCGGTCCAGGTGTTGTCGATAAGCGCGGTCAAATCGCTGACCCCCTGGTCATGAAGAGTGTTGCGAACTGCCTCCGCCTGATCGATCAGGAAGTCATAGCCGGTCACCAGCCCATCCGTGGGCGTGATCACCGGGTACGCCTGGAACGCATCCAACGCCGCTGCGATCTCCGAGGGCTTCTCCACCAGCCGTCCCACCGCCACCTGCGGGATGTACAGCTCCCGCCCCTGCCATTCCCACGGCAAGAGGCTGGCGTAATAGTCGTCGGTCAGGAAGTAGCGCCGCGACAGGGAGCCGGAAAGCGCCGGTGTGTAGGCCGTCTCGGCGTAGTGACGTTCGTTCGCCACCAGCGCCGTATCCAGCATCCGGTACTGTGGGACGACCGCGTCTCCCCCCACGATCACCAGGTATTTCAGGTCAGGGAGATGCGCCGCCAGCGTGTACAGCAGCGCCTTGATATTCCGGGCCACAAAGTTGGCCGCCTGCGGGTTGTCCGCATGTCCATCCCAGAGGCGATAGGCGCTCGAAATCTGCTCAGAAGCATCCAGATTCACCAACAGGCCGTCCACTTGCGGCATCCGCGCCAGCGCATGCAGCTTCGTGAGCACCGCCGAGGCCGTGATTGTGTCCCCGGAGGGGTAGAGCTGTGCCAGCCGCGAGGTACTGTACAGAATCACTGTCTCAGCATCGGGATTGGACGCCCAAAGGCTCGACTCCACCACCGGCACCATCTCCGTAACAGGGAGAGAGGAGGTTACCGGGGGCATAGTGGCCACGTGCAGCCAGTACGGCTGCCCTACCGCGGAGCTATCGTGCGGTGTCACCACGATGTAGTACTGGCCGTACAGCTCATGGGTATCATAGGCGATCTGCTCCGCAGCCGTGGAGGGCTGCGAGGAGAGGCTCACCAGCGTCCCGATGTCCACCAACTGCGCAATCTCGGTGAGCTGAGCCATGTCGCTCAGTTGCGCGATGTCGACCAATTGGGCGATGCCGGAGAGCTGCGCCAGATCCATCATCTGGGCGATATCCACCAACTGCGCAATGTCCACCAACTGCGCGATGTCATGCAGTTGTGCAATATCCACCAACTGCGCCAGGTCGCAGATGTGTCCCACATCCCGCAGTTGCCCGGTCGCCTCATCGACTTGAGGCGCAAAGAGGAAAAGGTTGTAGTCGCCCGTCAGCCCATCCAAGGTGAGCGTGATCAGCGAATCGGGCTCCGGGACGTCGATGACGTACCAGTTGGTATCGGAGATTGTCGTGGAGACGTCCGTAATGGTGACGAAGCTGCCCAGCGGCGCTGCGGTGCCGATGGAGTTATTGGCGGAAGACAACTGATACTCATACGCACCTAGATCGGCAATCGGCGCAGTGCCGCTGCCCGTATCGGCCGCCGGGCTGTCCACAAAACGCGCATTCCCATCCTGGTCCAAGCCGAAATGCCACGGACCCAGGGCGGCGTTATCCCCCGCATCCAGCGCCGGCGAGGTCGAACGCAGGCGCAGATTGTCATCGGCAGTACCGAGAGCATTGTCCGGGCCATCGGGGTCCACGAAGCGCGGCGAGGCGTCCAGATTACCCTCCCCGCTGTAGCCCCCCTGCACGATACTATACCGCACCGTCAGCGTGGTCCCTGCGGTCGTAGAAATAGGGGAAGCCCCTCCCCGGATCGTCCCCCAGATGATGCTGTTGACCACGGACATCCGGTTTGAAGCGCCACAGGCGCTGTAGATCGCATTTCCAACTTGCTCGCCGTTGCCCCCGAAGGTGACATTGATCAGGGTCGGATGGCTGCACATATCGTACAGGCCCCCGCCCACGAAAGCCTCATTCCCGCTGAAGCTCACATTGTTCAAATAAGGCTCATTACCGGAAGTGACATAAAGTCCGCCGCCATTAGAGAGAGTATGGAGGGCCGCGTTGCCATTGAAGCGGGTGTTGATCAACTCGGTGTCACCCCCAGCAATATAGCCCCCGCCTCCATTCACCTCCGCCGTATTCCCGATAAAGGCATCACCATAGAAGTAGGCATCAACGTTATCCATCTCAAGTCCACCGCCCACTCCCATTGACCCCACGGTGCTGCTCCAGTGAACTTGAGCCGCATTGTTCGCAAAAAGGGTGTGGGAGGCCGGAACAGTCCCCCCGTAAAAGCGAACACCTCCGCCGCAATTCGAAACGTTGTCTTCAAAAGTACACTCCCACAAAGTTACAAAAGCGCGATCCGCGT
>JAVEWB010000082.1:0-8129 GCA_034004765.1 Anaerolineae bacterium | reverse complement strand
AATGAAATGAGCCTTCAGGCATCCTGAAGGCTCATGGGTATAACGGGCTATTAAGGGTGGGTCAGACCTGGATGTACTGCGGCAGCACAACCGGCCGTGACTGCGTCATGCGGTAGAAGAACTCCTCCAGAGCATGGCGCAGATCGGGGTTCCCCTTTTTGACCTGCCGCTTGATCTCCTTGCGGCTGGCGGCGAGCAGTTCACTGCCTTCGTCCAGGAGGGCAAAACCGCGGCTGACGATCTGCGGTTCACCGACCAACTGCTGTTTCTTGTTCACCGGAATCAGGGCCACGATGAACCCGTCCTGTGAGAGCTGCTGCCGATCGCGCATGACAACCTCGCCGATCTCACCGATCAGGCGTCCATCGACCCACACGTCGGCCATCGGCATGGCTTTCCCTGTCCAGGCCTTCTGTCCATCGCTGATCCAGGGCAGCCCTTCTTTGAGAATGAAGGAGCGCTCCGGCGGGATGCCTGCCTCTTGCGCCAGTTGCCGGTGCAGGTAAAGGTGGCGGGATTCGCCGTGTACCGGAATCAGGTAGCGAGGGGCGACGGTTTCGAGCATGGCGCGCATGTCCCCCTGGCTTCCGTGCCCTGAGACGTGGAGCGCGGCCATCGCCCCGTAGATCACGTTGGCCCCGCGTTCGAAGAGCTTGTTGATCATCCGGTTGACGTCTTCCTCATTGCCGGGAATGGTGCCGCCGGAGATGATGATCGTGTCGCCCTGTTTGACCTGGACCTGACGGTGGCTCCCATCGGCCATCCGGTTGAGGGCCGAACGGGGTTCCCCCTGTGAGCCGGTTGCGATAATGACCAGCTTCCCCGGACGGATACGCGCGTTGGTATCCACGATCAGACCCTCAGGCACCTGCAAGTATCCCAGCTCACGGGCCAGTTCGACGCTCTCTACCAGGCTGCGCCCGGTGAGCGCGACCTTGCGCCCGTGCTTCTGCGCCAGGCTGAGGACCTCCTGCAGGCGTGCCAGCAGGGAGGAAAAGGTAGCGATGATGATCCGCTGGCCCTTTGCCTGGGCGAACAGGCGATCCAACGTTTCGCGCACGACCTGCTCTGTTTCTGTGCGCCCCGGTTGATCTGCATTGGTGCTGTCGCCCAACATGGCGAGCACACCGTCCTGCGTCAGCTCACGCAGCGCGGCCAGATCGGTCGTGTGCCCGCCGGCCGGCGTCTCATCCAGTTTATAGTCACCGGTATGGACGATCTTGCCCACCGGCGTTTCTATGACGAAACCCACTGCGTCAGGGATGGAGTGGGCAACCGCAAACGGGCTGATCCGGAAGGGGCCGATGTCCTGATGGCCGCCCTTGTCCAGGACGTGAAACTCCGCTTTATGAAGCAGGTCCTTCTCTGCCAGTTGCTTCTGGACCAATCCTAAAGTCAGGGGGCGGCCGTAAATGGGCGCCTTGATCTGCTGCAGCAAATAGGGTAATCCGCCGATGTGGTCCATGTGGCCGTGGGTCAGAAAGATGCCGCGCAGCCGGTCCTGGTTCTTGATGACGTACTCGAAATCCGGTAGTACCAAATCGATGCCGTACATATCATTGGCGGGGAACATCACTCCGCAGTCCACGACGATCATATTGCGGCCATATTCGTACACGGTCATATTCTTCCCGATGCCCCCCAGGCCGCCGAGGGGAGTGATTTGCAAATTCTTTGCCATAAACTTCTTAACTATCCTTACTGTAATGTATTTGATTGATTGCCTCAGGCACGCAAGCTGCCTGGCCGTTTTGATAACCTGCGGGGGTCTTCAGAACGCTGGTTCAGCGAGTCACAGTCAACGTCTAACTTATACCAGCTAGGGGAACTGCTACCTGCGGAAATGTATATATCTTAGACGAGATTATACTATATTAGAAATATTTGTCAACGTTCAAGCGTTTCCCTTCCCTGTCATTCCGAGCGGCTTCCACGGACCACCGCCGCTGGGGAATCTCGTTGACCTCTTGCCAGGCTTTCTCTGCGTTTGAGCGCCTCCTTCCCTGTCATTCCGAACGGTTCCCACGGACCACCGCTGCCGGAAGCCACGCCAGCGAGGAATCTCGTTGACCTCTTGGCGGTCTTTCTCTCTGTTCGGGCTCTCCTTCCCTGTCATTCCGAGCGGCTTCCACGAGATCACCACCGCCGGAAGCCACGCCAGTGAGGAATCTCGTTGATCTTATGGTGAAGGACGCTGTCTTGAGATCGTACATTCGTGTATTCGTGTCAAATTCGTGGCCGGCAGCTATTTTGACGGAGGCGGCGCTCTGGGTTATACTGCCTCTTGTTTGAGAGTCTGGCTTTGAAGGACAGTGTGGATGGGGAACAAGACCAAGAACTATTACGTCGTCGCCAATGGACACAAGCCGGGGATCTACACGACCTGGACCGGCGAAAATGGGGCCGCCAGCCAGGTGCAAGGTTTCCCCAAAGCCCTGTACAAAGGCTTTGCCACCCGTGAAGAGGCCATCTCGTGGCTGATCAACCTGGGCCGGACGCCGCTCCTCAAAGAACTTTACCCGGCGTTGTGGGAAAAGGCCGCGGAGTCACCTTCTGTCGAGACGCGGAGCCGTGCAGAAATTCAGGGGGAGCCCAAGGACCTCCGCAATCCGGATGAGCTGCTGGCCGCCGGCATGGTGGTGATTTTCACCGATGGCAGCGCGCTGGGCAATCCCGGCCCCGGTGGCTACGGCATTGTTTTGCGGTACAAGGAGTACCGGAAGGAGCTGTCGGGCGGCTTCCGGCGGACGACGAACAACCGCATGGAGCTGCTGGCCTGCATCAAGGGGCTCGAGGCGCTCAAGACCAAGTGCCCGGTCGTGCTCTACAGCGATTCCCGTTACGTGGTCAATGGTATCACCCTGGGGTGGGCCAAACGCTGGCGCGCCCGCGGCTGGTATCGCACCAAGACGGAGAAGGCGGAAAACTACGACCTGTGGGCGCGGCTCCTGGAGCTGTGTGAGCAGCACCCCGTCTCCTTCCGCTGGGTGAAGGGCCACGCGGGCAGCCTGGAGAACGAGCGCTGCGATGAACTGGCGACCACCGCCGCCCGCCAGCCCGGACTTCCGCCGGACGTCGCCTACGAGCGCGGCGAGACGCAAGTCCCCGGCTGAACTGCAAGAGTGAACCACGGAATACACAGAACACACGGAAGGGATGGTCAGATACGGCTATCCCTTCCGCTCTTATTGCTTTTCGTGTAGTTCGTGGTTTATTCCGCGATCGGCGCGTACAGGTCCAGCGTAAGTTCATCGAGCGCTGTGTCCAGCGGCGTGAGCTGTTCCTCCAGCCACTGATGATCGGCGTGCTTGTACTTGCTCTCTGTGAGCCAGGCGATCAGACGCTTCCACGTTGCGGTAATCGTCTCTACCCCCTTGCACTGTGTGACCGCGTAGAGCCCGCCGGGGAACTCCTGCACCCTGACTTCACCGTCTGGCTCCACCTCAGGGCCGACGGTGATCCACATCTCGTAGCCGTAGTTCGGGCTGCCCGCGGAGGGGTTGGGGGCGTTGAAGCCGAAGATGCGGTGCTGTCCTGGGACGTCGAGCAGCCCTTTCGGACCGGCCCAGGCGGCCAGCTTGCCGATGGCTTCCCCTTCCGGGCTGGCACCGAAGCCGTAGACACTGGCCACGCGCATCGGTTCGAGCTTCACAATCCGTACCTCTAATGTATCCATATGACATTCTCCTTCTAATGGGCTTGTTAGATGTGCCACGCTTCTCGTGTACTGCCCCTTTGATTGTTTATATCTTACCTGAAGTATCCTGACATCTGTTGTCAGGGTTTCGTAGTACAATAAAGAAAATCTTGGCACCCTTGCGTTGAAGCCCTGGATCCAGGAGTGTGAGGCCATGCGTGCAGATCGGCTGCTTTCCTTACTGATGCTCTTGCAGGCTCGCGGCCGGATGTCGGCCCGTGAGCTGGCGGCGGAACTGGAGGTCTCCGAGCGGACTATCTATCGCGACGTCGAGGCGCTCAGTGCCGCCGGCGTCCCTCTCTACGGGCAGGCCGGGCCGGAGGGCGGCTACGCGCTGCTTGACAGCTACCGCACCAACCTCACCGGGTTGACCGAGGGGGAGGTGCGCGCGCTGTCCATGCTCAGCATCCCCGAAGCGTTGGGCGCATTGGGCATGGGGCAGGAGCTGCGGGCTGCCTTGCTCAAGCTCTCCGCGGCGCTGCCCGAAGCCCGTCGCCGCGACGAGGAGAGCGTCCGCCAGCGCTTCTACATGGATTCGACCTGGTGGGCTCAGGGAGAGGAGCCCGTCCCGCACCTGCGGACGATCTATGACGCCGTGCGGCAGGATCGCCGGCTCCATCTGATCTACCTCATCCTGCCGCTCGGCATCCGGGTCGAGCAGGATGTCGATCCTTACGGCCTGGTGGCGAAAGCAGGCGTGTGGTATCTGGTCTGTGTGGTGAACGAAGCTTTCCGTGTGCACCGTGTCTCGGCGCTGCTGGATGTGCGTCCGGTCGCTGCGTCCTTCGCGCGGCCTGAGGCGTTCGACCTGGAGACCTTCTGGAAGGGGTGGTGCGCGGCACGTGAGCGGGGCTACGCCGCTTACCCGGTGACCGTGCGCGTGGTGCCGGAATTCCTTCCGGAGCTGCCCCGCTACTTCGGCGCTCAGATTCGCACGAAGCTGGCCGAGGCCGAACCGCCGGATGCGGAGGGGCGGGTCACGCTGGAGCTGGCCTTCGAGTCGCTGGAGACCGCGCGCGAGCGACTGCTGGGTCTGGGGCGGGCGGTGGAGGTGCTGGAGCCGCTCCCGCTGCGCCGGAGCCTGGCAGATTTCGCCGAGCAGATCGTGGCGCTGTATAAGGGGTAGAGCTTTTATTTGCCTCTTATTTCAGGTGGCGCTATACTATTTGGGAAAGCCTGCTCATCTGCTAAGGAGGCCATGATGCACGAATCGAGATGGACCCGGCACGCTTCATCTGTACGGAATATTCCCTCCGGCCGCGAAACGGCGGGAGCGATCGATGCCCTCCGAGAACTTCTTGCCAGCATGTCTGTGACCGAGCGGGAGCTTGGCCTTGAGCACCGGCGTCAGGCTGCGCTCGAGGGCTATTACGACCGCATGACAGGACTGCTGCTGGGGCATAACCTCCAGACGTCTGCACCCGAGGATGTCGTGCGCAATATTGCCCGTGCTCGTACCTTGGCCGTCCTCTGCGGCCTCGACGGTGGGCGCAAAGCCCTGGTCATCCGCTTCCTTTATGAATCCCACTTGATTGAAGCTGGCGGGCCGGTGATCAGCCTGGCAGATGCTAACCTTTCCTATAGCGATCTTACAACGGTCAATCTTGCCGGAGCGAGTTTCATGGGTGCCCGGCTTGAGGGTGCCCATTTCAGAAAAGCTGCCCTTGGGGGTGCCGATTTTACCAGTGCTGATCTTACCGGTGCCTATCTCTCCGGCGCCTATCTGGGTCAGGCTACCCTTGAGGGGGCTACCCTCAAGGAGGCTGATCTTACCGGTACCTATCTATCAGGTGCCTGTTTCGCCTACGCCAACCTCGTCGGCGCGCATCTCGAAAAGGCCTATATGCTGGGGGCCAACTTCGCCAACGCCAACCTCACGGGAGCCGATCTCACCGATGCACACCTCCCAGGCGTCAATCTCACCGGTGCTAATCTGGCGGGCACGCGCTTTGCTGCCGCCAACCTGGAAGGTGCCGAGCGGGTGAGTGCTCATATTCCCGGCGCTGATCCTGCGTCCGTCAATTTGCATGTCGATAATTTCGGGGGTGCCTGCTTCCAGGATGCACATTACACCCGGGAGACCGTCTGGCCGGAAGGATTCGATCCGCAGGCCGCGGGGGCAGTGTTGGCTGAGGCGTAATCCGTGATCCGTAAATTCGCTATTCGGGATTCGTGAGATGAAAGGCATCGCCCATTTCGCAACGGGGGCGGCACTGGCCACCTTCTTCCCGGCAGTCGTGCAGGCCGGCGCGGAGGGCTCGCTGATCCCTGTATTGGGCGCGATCGGCGGGATCCTGCCGGATACGCTGGACTTTCGCTTCGCGCGCTACTTCGAGGTGTACGATCTGGAGATCGACCCCGGACCGGAGCCGGATGCGGCAGCGATGGCTGAGGCGCTGGCGGAGGCGATGCGGCGCGCGTACACCTCCGGTCGGGATCAGGCGGTGATGGTGCACTCCGTCCGCCTGGGGGTGGATCTGTGGCGGTCGTATACGCTGAGCTTCGATTCGGAGGCGGGGGAGGTGCGCGTGCACGTGGGGCCGCTGGTCAACACGGGCGGCGTGATCTATCCGGGCAGCGAGCCGGAGGTGGGGGCGGAGGCGCGCTGCGAGGTCGGCGTCCCGCTGGAGTCGACCTACAGTGAGGCTTACGAGGTCGCGGGCTTCAGCGGGCCGTCGTTCCGCTTCGCCCGCGAGGAGGAGCGGCTTGCCGTGCACTTCCTGGACTGGCACCGCCGCTGGTCGCACAGCCTGGTGGTGGCGGCCGGGCTGGGACTGCTCTGCAGCCTGCTGTGGGGGCCGTGGGCCGGGATCGTAGCCGGGTTGGGCGCGGCGGCGCACATCCTGGAGGATCAACTGGGCCACATGGGAAGCAATCTCTTCTGGCCCTTCACCCGCGGACGGGTGCCCGGGCTGGGACTGCTGCACTCCGGCGATGTGCTCCCCAACTTTCTTACCGTGTGGACCTCCGTTGTGCTGATCCTCTTCAATCTGGACCGTTTCTCTGCGCGCCCGTGGCTCCCGTATCCGGGCTTTTTGCTCGGTGCGCTGGGGCTGCCGTGGGGGCTCAGCGGATTGTTTGGGCTGTGGCACCGTTTCGCGAGCAGGGAAAAAATCGACAAGGCAGCGCTCCGCGAGGGCGATCTGGTGGCGGATACAGAGCACCCGACTTCGTAGCACGCTGCAAGTTTCTGTTGGCAAAGCTTATTTGAGTGGAGCCCACGCTATGGAGGCGCTCTCAAAACAGCGGTGAGGCAGTCAAGCTGCAAAATCCGCGAAATCTGTGTAATCTGCTTAATCTGCGGTACAATCCACGTGCCGAAATTGCCTGTATAATAGAAATAGTGGCTTTCTCCTTTCTGTTTTCTTCCCCGTGGGGTTCCCCTGGCGGGTACGACGTTCCAGGACTGTTTGTGGAGGACGCGCGCTGTGGGAAGCGCGGCGGCCTGCAATGAGTGACCTGCATGAAAGGAAGAGGGCGATGAATATTCTGCTGGTTTACCCGGAATTTCCGGACACTTTTTGGAGCTTCAAGCACGCGCTGAGCTTCATCCAGAAGCGGGCATCCTCCCCGCCGCTGGGATTGATCACGGTGGCCGCGATGCTGCCGCACGACTGGGCCAAGCGGCTGGTGGATATGAACGTCACGTCGCTGGAGGATCGAGATCTGGCGTGGGCGGACTACGTCTTTCTCGGCGCGATGCAGGTGCAGGACCGTTCTGTGGAAGAGGTGCTCGCGCGCTGCACGGCCTGTGGCGTCCCCATTGTGGCAGGGGGCCCGCTGTTTACCTCGGAGCCTGAGCGCTTCCCGGAGGTCACCCACCTGGTCTTGAATGAGGCCGAGCTGACGCTGCCGCCTTTTCTGGCTGACCTGGAGCAGGGGCACCCTCAACGGCGGTATGCGACAGCGGCCTTCTCGGACATGGGTATGACGCCGGTGCCCCTCTGGGAGCTGGTGGATATCGACTCCTATGACTCGCTGAGCATCCAGTTCTCCCGGGGCTGCCCGTTCAACTGCGAGTTCTGCAACATCACGGCGCTCCTGGGCCATCAGGTGCGTACCAAGAGCGCCGCTCAGATCGTGGCTGAGCTGGATCGTATCTATGCCTTGGGGTGGCGGCGGAACGTCTTCTTCGTCGATGATAACTTCATCGGCAACAAGAAGCTCTTGAAGGAGGAGATCTTACCGGCCTTGATCGCCTGGCGCAAGGACAAGACTGCCTGCAGGTTTGTCACCGAAGCCTCCATCAACCTGGCGGACGATGAGGAGTTGATGCACCTGATGGTGCAGGCCGGCTTTATCTCCGTCTTTGTGGGGATCGAAACGCCGGATGAGGAAAGTCTGGCGGAATGCCGCGAAGTTCAGAACACAAAGCGGGATCTGGTGGAGAGCGTGAAGCGCCTGCAGCGCAAGGGCTTACAGGTGATGGGGG
>JAVEWB010000081.1:0-8174 GCA_034004765.1 Anaerolineae bacterium | reverse complement strand
GGGCCGCGCGTGCTCGCGACAACTCGCCATCATAGTAGGCCCCCAGCCATTCGCTCACGTGCTGTGTCATGCTGCCTCCCTGTAGCCCACTAGCAGCTCTCGCAGGCGGCTGCGGGCGTAGTTGAGCCGCGACATCACCGTTCCTACAGGAATATCCAACGCGGCGGCGATCTCCTGATAGGAGAGCCCCTCGTATTCCCGCAGGATCAGGACGGCGCGACTGGCGGTGGGAAGCGCTAGCACCGCTTCCCGCACGGCTTCTCCGGCCTCTTTTCGGGTCACCGCGACCTCCGGTCCGCGCTCCGGCGCGGCGAGGACCACGGACTCGATATCCACCGACTGGGGATCACGGCGCACCATGTCCATCGCGGCGTTGTAGGCGATGCGATAGAGCCAGCTTCGGAAGGCGCCCTGCGGCTTGTAGCGCGGCAGGGCCTGCCAGGCACGGATGAACGCTTCCTGTGCCGCATCCTCCGCGGTGGCCATATCCCCACAGAGTCGATAGATCATGCCAACGACACTCTCCTGATGGCAGCGGATCAGAGCAGCGAAGGCCGCTTTATCGCCTTCCTGCGCACGGATGATCAGGTCGATTTCGGCCTGCGATGGTGGTGCTGCTGTCAACCGATCCCTCTGCTTTCTTTTTGTCCTGCTATGAATAGAACGAAAGTCGTGCCTGTTTTATTCGGTTTCTGTGGGTGGATTGCTCTAATTATAGTCCGGCTTTCCAACTGGCTAAAATGATTTAATCATAAATTTGATCTATTGGGATTTCGTGCTATGGTTGAATTTCTCTTACTTTACACGAAGGTGAAACCATGAGCCAGGTGTGGCGTCGTAACCTCTGGGCAGTTTGGATAGCCGAATTCCTATCCATTATGGGATTTTCCTGTTTTACCCCATTGCTCACTTATTATGTGCAGTATCTAGGTGTCGAAGGCGACGCTGTCGAGACCTGGGCCGGCGCGGTGATCTCCGCCCCTTTCTGGGCGATGGCGATCATGGGACCGATCTGGGGGGCGCTGAGCGATCGCTACGGGCGCAAGGTGATGGTGGAGCGCGCGATGTTCAGCGGCTTCGTCATCGCGCTCTTGATGGGCTTTGCCCGGAACGTCGAGCAGATGGTCTTCCTGCGCTTCGTCCAGGGCGCGTTGACCGGGACGGTCGCGGCGGCGACGACCTTAGTTGCCAGCGCCACACCGCGGGAGCGGCTGGGTGAGACATTGGGCCAGCTCCAGTTGGCGATCTTTCTGGGACAGTCCCTGGGGCCAATCGTCGGCGGCTTCGTGGGGGACTATTTCGGGTACCCGTATGTTTTCTGGATGACCGCCGTCTTTTTACTGGTGGGGGGGCTGATCATCCTGTTCATGGTGCATGAGGATTTTCAACCTTCGGAGCAGGACCGCCAGGATCCGTTGTGGAAGCACCTTTCCAAAGATTTCGGCCTGCTCTTTACCGGATCGCTGCTGGTGCTGGTTCTGGCGCTGCGTTTCCTGCTGCGGGTCGGCGTGCGGCTGCCTGACCCCATGCTGCCATTGCTGGTCGAAGAACTTCTGCCCCAGGGCGGTTTCAAGGGCTCGGCTTCCGGCCTGCTGGTCACGGTCTCCGGGCTGACCAGTGCGGTGGCTGCGCCGCTCCTGGGCCGTCTGGCGGATCGCTATGGTGGGCGCACCATCCTGTTGGTCTGTGCCTGGGTAGGAGGTGCGGCACTTTTCTTCCAGGCGCTGGCCCCTGCCTACAGCATGCTGCTGGTTTGCCAGGCCTTCCTGGGGATCGCGGTTGGGGGGACGCTGGCGACGCTCAGCGCCTACGTCGGGCGGCTGGCCCCGGAAGGACGCGCCGGTGCGGCCTATGGATTGGACACGATGGCGGTCTCGATCTCGAATGCCTTGGGGCCCTTTGCCGGCGGCTGGCTGGCGCGGTGGTTCTCCCTGCGCTCCCCGTTCACGATCGGCGGCGTCCTGATGGCGCTCTCCAGCCTGGCGGTCCTGCGGCTGCCGAAGGACCGCCAGGTGCAGCAGCAAGCGTGAGGCGTACGTCAAGCGTTAAACGTCATCCATCTTTTGACGTTTGACGCTTGACGTTTGATCGATTTTTACGGCTCCCTTGCTGGAAATGTTGGGTAGCGCGGCGCTTTGTACGCTTCCCAGGCGCGACGGAGCCGCCAGCCGATCTCATCGAGCTGCCACTGCCAACGCGGGGGCAGCGGTGTATCGCGAAGCTGTACCAGCGCGGTGATGGATTTCATCGCTGCCATGCGCCCCCGTTCGACGATCTCCTTGCTGTTGTCGGCCATGAAGGTGCCGGTGTTGAGGATGGGGATGTCCAGCAGCAGGTCGGGCGGGCACAGTTCCTGCCGTTTCCGGTTGACCAGCGCCGCAGTCATGGCAACGCTGGCCTCTGCGACCAGCAGTGGGAGCTTCCAATCCCCAGGCCGGGCGATCACCGCGAAAATGGACTGCGGGGAGAGCCGTGGGCGCTTTTCATCTTCCTTCGGGATCGTCAGCAGGTTGTGGATGCCGGGCGGCACGTTGACGCCAACCACCCGATCCGCGCCCAACTGGCGCACGATGTCGAAAGGCAGGTTATTGAGCACTCCGCCATCGACCAGCCAGTGACCCTGGTGGTAGACCGGCCCAAAGACGATGGGGAACGCAGAGGTGGCCAGCATTGCCGGGATCAGCGGCCCTTCGGAGAGGGTAACCATCTCTCCCGTTTCCAGATCGGCAGCAACCATGGCGGTGGGAATCTTAAGGTCGGCAAAGGTAATCGCATCGCTGCCGATCACGTCGGCGAGGAGTTGGCGCATTTTGGCGTGGCCGATCAGGCCGTGGCGGTTGGGGTCGGGGATGGCGAGATCCAGGAGGGTTATTTTCGTGCCGACCTCTTCGATTTTGGCAACAGGAACCCCTGCGGCATACAGTCCGGCGATGATGCCCCCCATGCTGGTCCCGGCGAGGGCGTTGATAGGGATCCGGGCCTCCTCCATGGCCTGAAGCACGCCGATGTGAGCCAGCCCACGCAGTCCGCCGCCGCCTAACGCTACGCCAATCTTTGCCTGTTCCTTCATGGGGGTCTGCCTTTCAATTGAAAACCTGACAGGTTCGAGCCGAACCTGTCAGGTCTATGTCTATCTCCTATAGATACGCAGCTATGCTCGGGCCAGTTGCGCACCTTTTTCCAACGCCACTTTGTTGGGCTCCAGCCACTGACGCTGCCGGCCAGAGAGGTGCTTCTCCAACTCTTGTCCAACTGCTTCTCGTGAGACGATACCGCTGGCCTCGACGAAAGCGCCCAAGAGGATCAGGTTCGCCATTCGCTGGTTGCCCATCTCGGTGGCGAGATCGGTCGCGGGGATGGTGATGATGCGGAGATCGTCCCGCTTGCTGGTGATCGTGACCAGCGACTGGTTCACGATGAGCAGTCCGTTGGGCTTGATCAGCGGCTCATATTTCTCCATCGAGGGGAGGTTGAGGACCACCGCTGAGGTGGGGTGGCTGACGACCGGCGCGCCGATCTCCTCTTCGGAGAGGATGACGGTGCAGTTGGCCGTTCCCCCGCGCATCTCGGGACCGTAGGAGGGGATCCAGCTCACGTAGAGGCCCTCGGCAATCCCCGTATAGGCTAAAAGCTGCCCGGCAAAGAGCGCGCCCTGCCCGCCAAAACCGGAGAAGATGATTTCTTCGTGTCGCATGTTCTGCCTCCTATTTCACGTCCAGCGCTTTGACCTCATCGGTCATTTTGAAGGTACCGAGGGGGAAGTACGCGGTCATCTTTTCCTTGGCCCACTCCATGGCTTCCCACGCGCCCATGTTCCAGTTGGTGTTGCAGGTGGACAGCACCTCAACGCATGAATACCCCAGCCCGGCAAGCTGCGCCATGAACGAGCGCTTGATGGCCTCTTTGGTCTTGCGGATGCTGGGCAGATCGATGGCAGCCTGCCGGGTGATGTAGACTGCGCCCGCCGTATCGGCCAGAATCTCCGACATCCTGACGGGGTAGCCAGCGAGGCCACAGTCGCGCCCTGCGGGAGTCGAGGTTGTGACCATGCCTGGAAGCGTGGTCGGGGCCATCTGTCCGCCGGTCATGCCGTAAATGGCGTTGTTGATGAAGACGGTGCTGAACAGCTCACCCCGGTTGGCCGCGTGGATGATCTCCGCGGTGCCGATGGCGGCCAGGTCGCCATCCCCCTGGTAGGTGAAGACAAATTTATCGGGGTTGGTGCGCTTGATGCCGGTGGCCATCGCCGGCGCACGACCGTGAGAGGCTTCGACGAAATCCATGTTGAAGTAGTAGTAGGCCAGCACCGAGCACCCCACAGGCGCAACGCCAATGGTCTTCTCACGGATGCCCAACTCGTCAATGACTTCGGCGATCAGCCGATGCACGATGCCGTGCGTGCAGCCGGGGCAGTAGTGTGTGCTGGCATGGGTCAGGGACTCAGGGTACTTGTAGACCAGTTCCATCTCTTCTGGGATTTTTACTTCGATTGTCATAAGGATGCCTCCTCTGCGTCGCTCAACGCGTCTCCACGTCAAGTTTCTTGACGTCGTCCAGGATCTCATCCACCATGGGGAAGACGCCGCCCATCCGCCCGTGGAAGTGCACCGGGAGAGTGCTTCTCACCGCGCGCTCCACATCCTCCAGCATCTGGCCGGCGCTCATCTCCGCAACCAGGATGCCGCGCACCTGCTTGCCCAGTTCGAAGAGCCGTTTTTCAGGGAAGGGCCACAGGGTCTGCGGGCGCAGCAGGCCGACCTTCAATCCCTGCTTGCGTGCCTCGCGCATGACGGAGATGCAGATGCGCGCCACCGTCCCGTAAGCGACCAGCAGCAGGTCGGCATCTTCCGTCTGATATTCCTTCCAGCGGATCTCGTTTTGCTTGATCTCGGCGAGCTTTTTCTGAATGCGGATATTTACGACCTCCAGGTCGTGCGCGTTCAGGTAAAGCGAGGTGATGATGTTCGGCTCACGGCCTTTTGCTCCGATGGTGGCCCACGCCGGGCGTGTGGTGCGGAGCGGCTGCATGGGCGGCAGCTCCGCGGATTCCATCATCTGGCCGATGCTGCCGTCTCCGGCGATGTAGACCAGCGTGTGGTACTTCTCCGCCAGTTCGAAGGCCAGCCCGACCATATCGATGATTTCCTGGACGCTGTACGGCGCGAGCACGAGCGGATGGAAATCGCCGTGTCCGGCGGACTTGGTCATCAGGAAGTAGTCCGCTTGCGCGGGCTGGATGTTGCCCAGGCCGGGGCCGCCGCGCATCATGTTGACTACAACGGCGGGAATTTCGGATCCGGCGATGTAGGAGAGCCCTTCCTCCATCAGGCTGAATCCCGGTCCGGAGGTGGAGGTCATGACGCGTACACCGGTGCAGGCCGCGCCGTAGACCATGTTGATGGCGGCAACCTCGCTCTCTGCCTGGAGGAAGACCCGGCCTTCCTCGATCATGCGTCCGGAGAGGTGCTCCAGTGCTTCGCTTTGCGGGGTAATCGGATAGCCGAAGTAAGCTTGAAGGCCATAGCGGATGGCTGCTTCGGCAAAAGCAACGTTTCCTTTCAGCAGTTCTTTGGCCATACCTGTGCTCCTTTCTTATGCGGCGGCCGAGGCGGCTTCGGGCTGCCGCTTCCTGCGGTAGACGGTGAAGACAACATCAGGGCAGATCGTTGCACATGAGGCACACCCGATGCACTTCTCCATATCGGTTACCGTGACCGGGTGATAGCCTTTGGCATTGAACGTGTCTGTGGACAGTGTTAGGATTTTGGCAGGGCAGACGTGGGTGCAAAGGCCACAGCCTTTGCAGCGATCTACGTTGATGACGATCATCCCTTTTCCCATATAGGAACCTCCCTTCCTGAAAAGATAGATTTTTTTCTGGCTATGCTCCTAATAGTGCCAGGAGGACACCACCAGCAATGACTGAACCTAATTGCCCCGCGGTATTTGCCCCCATCGCATGCATCAGAACGAAGTTGGAGTAGTCCTCTTCTTGGGCAATTTTTTGTACCAACCGCCCCGCCATCGGGAAAGCGCTGATACCGGCAGCACCGATGAGCGGGTTGATCTTTTTTCCCGAAAGCACATAGAGCAGCTTCCCGAAACAGAGGCCTGCGACCGTGTCCAATATAAAGGCGAAGAGTCCCAGCAGCAGGATCCACAAGGTTTCCCCTTTGAGGAAGCTCGCGGCGCTCATCGTACTCCCCACGACCAGCCCCAGGAAGAGCGTGGTCACATTGATGATCTCGTTCTGCGAGGAGCGTGAGAGCCGTTCCACGACCAGCGATTCCTTGAGCAGGTTCCCGATCATCAACGAGGCGATGAGGGGTGCCGCTTTGGGAACCAGGATGCCGATGGCAATGGTCACGATGATCGGGAAGAGCACCACGGCGAGCTTCGAGACCGGCCGCGGCGCATAATCCATGTGGGTGGCCCGCTCCTCTTTGGTGGTGAGAAGGCGCATGATCGGCGGCTGAATGATGGGGACCAGGCTCATGTACGAGTAGGCCACGACGGAGATGACCCCCAACATGTGCGGCGCAAGCTCATTGGCGACGTAGATGCTGGTGGGCCCGTCGATGGCGCCGATGATGCCGATGCTGGCGGCTTCGTTCATGGGGAAACCGAGGAGGATGGCCAGGATAAGCGTGCCGAAGATGCCAAACTGCCCGGCGGCTCCCATCAAGGCGAAGATCGGCTGCGCCAGCAGGGGCCGAAAGTCCATCATTGCGCCCACGCCGATGAAGATCAACAGCGGGAAGAGTTCGTTATCCACCCCGGCCTTTTTCAGCACCGCTAACATGCCCTCTCCCACGACCATTTCGGACAGGGGCAGGTTGGCGATGATGATGCCGAACCCGATGGGGAGCAGCAGCGTCGGCTCATATTCTTTCGCGATGGCGAAGTAGATGAGGAGTCCCCCCACAAGCATCATGAAAAGGTTTCCCCAGGTGAGGCTGCTGATGCCTGCAAAAAGGTTACTCAGATCGATTGTACCCATACAGGGAACTCCTTACTGATTTTCTGCCACAGTTTCCTCAACCCGGCAGCGCATCCGATACATCAGGCGTTTGTGTTCGAAGCCCATCTTTTCATAGCGCTGGATGGCCTCGTGATTGCTTTCATCAACCATGATGAAGGCCCTTTTGCCCTCTTCCTCATGCGCGCGGATTAGCGCGCCGATGACGTGCTCTGTATAACTCCGGTGGCTGTAGTCGGGGTGGGTGGCGATGTCCCCGATTTCTGCGACCGAGGGGATGTTGACGTGAGTGGTAGCCATGGCGGCTAAGGTGCGCCCTTCCCAGACGCCAAAGGCCGGACCGGGGGCCAGGGGATCCTTGGCGAGCGGCTTCAGTGCAGTGAGGTGCGCCAGCGCCTGCATGGCCTGTAAATGTTTGGCGTTGAGCGGCGCAGCGGTCCCGATCTCCAAAGCCTCAGCGTCGCCCGCAAAGAGCATTTGCCGCTCGGGGATGATCTCCAGGACCGGGAACGCCCGCTCGACAATGTCGCGCTGCTCGCGGGTGACCAGGAGGGTCACCTCGCTGCCCGGCTCGATCAGGAAGGTGGCATAGTTTGCCAGAAGCTCGGGGGACTCTCCCAGGAAGGCCAGCTTGGGGAGAGCCAGGCCATGATAACTGGCAACCGACATGGTCGGGGAGCAGACGAGGTCGCATTCATTGGCCAGGGCCGTTGCTTCCGCGACAAAAGGAAAGTTCGCCAGTGTCCATTCCAGATCCTGGCTCATCGCGTCAATTTGGCAGCTCAGCAGGGCAGAAAGTTGATGAGCTGGTTCTGAGGTCTCCATGATGATTTTAGTCTCCAATAGTGAAAAGCTGAGCTCCATGTTGGACTTGCTGCCCCAGCGCCACGTGAACGGCAGTGACCCTCCCACTCAGGGTCGAGCGGATGGGGTTATTCATTTTCATCGCTTCCAGGATGCAGAGTTCCTGCCCCGGCTGGATGCTCTCCCCGACGGTGACCGAAATGGCGGTCACGACGCCGGGCAGGGGGGCCGTAATGATCCCTGCCCCTGCCGGAGCGGCGGGAGCAGCGGCCACAGGTGCCGGTGCCAGCACAACGGCTGGCGCGGCGCTGTCGGTCATGACCGGGGCTGCCGGTGCTTGTGTGGCTTCGTCCACCCAGATTTCCAGCGGCTCGCCGTCGACCGTGACCCG
>JAVEWB010000080.1:0-8212 GCA_034004765.1 Anaerolineae bacterium | reverse complement strand
TGATAAGAGTCCCGCAGGATGTGCAGCGTCCTGCGCACCAAGGTCATCAACTCCAGCGAAGTCTCATCGTCCAGGGACTCAAGCGAAGGCGTATGCAGGTAGGGCACAACCATCACGTGGCCGTTATTGTAAGGATAGCGGTTCAGCGTGATGAAGCAGTGATCGCCACGATAAAGCACGTGCTCTTCGGCGTCCTCCGCCGCGATCTTCGTGCAGAAGACGCATCCCTGCGCGGGTTTCTTGTCCTTCAAAATATAGGCTAACCGCCACGGTGTCCATAATTGCCGCATTGTGCTTTCCTGTCCTTTCTCACGCCTCAGATCAGCCAAATCGATCCGCGCTCATCTGACCAGGCCAGCGCCGGCGGCCAGCTCCTGCATCTCCTGGGTAATTGCCTGCCTGCGCATCGCCTGCAGCTCCGACGTCAGGTCCTCGATGAGCCGTCCCGCGTTTTGTTTGGCCCCTTCCATCAATTGATAGCGGGTGGCATGTTCAGCCGCGGCCGAATCCAACAATAAAGCATAGAGGGCCATCACCGACACCTGTTCCACCAACCGCGTGTACAACGCCAACGGGTCGGTTTCCACAACCGTCTCCAAGGCGCGGAAGAGCTGCCCTTCAGAATGCTGTCGCCCAACGGCAGACACAGCCGGGGGGAGCACGCGCACAACGGTGGATTCATAATGCCCCACTCCCCGATAGGCATTATAAATTACCGTCACCGCATCAAATTCACCCGCTTCATAACGCTCCAACCAGCGATGCATCAAATCCGACGCCACTGAGAGAGAAGGCAGCTTTGTCGTTGGCATAGAAGCACTCCAGGTGAACTCGTGCCCTCTGCGCTCCAATCCATGCAAGACACGCGAACCCAAAACCATGAGCTCCGTCTCGACGCCAGCACCTGCCTCTTCCGCCAGGTAACGCTCTGTGTGCTCCACCACCGCAGCATTGAAGCGCCCGCAAAGCCCACGATCACTTCCCACCGCCAGCACAATTGCACGGCCGGTCGGAGGCAGTTCCTGTGCTTTCCGCCGCAACACCCCCGAAAGCATGCCGTGCCGCTGAAGGTTGAGGTGAGGCACCACCAGAAACAACACATCTTCAAGTCGCGAGACATACTCCCGCAGAGCTTGCTGCTGATTGAGCGCCGCTCGCCAGCTTCCCAAAGAGATCGTCCGCAACGCCCCAAGAATTGGCTCCACGGTGCGGATGTTCCCCAAACGTGCTTTGATGGTAGCAGAATCGGCCATACTCTCCTCAGTAAATCATAAACTGCTCCAGATCCCAGACAAAAACTGCCGCGCCCCCGACCACAGTCGACACGGATGAGTCCACGGGCAACGTCTCACCGGAGTGTTCGGACTCCACCGCGATTTCAGCCCGGCAGTACTCCCGGATGATCTGCAGGATCTTCAGTAAATCTTCAGCTTTCGCAGCAATGAAGAGCATCTTCTGCGCCTGGAGCAAAACTCCACCCCGACTGTCACAAAATGTGGCCGTATACCCTGCCGTGACCAACCCATTCAACACTGCTTCGGCCTGATCACGAGGAACAACGGCCATAACCATCTTCATCATGTTTCTACCCTCCCTTGATGCCAGGCATCGCGTTGGTGCTGCACCGTCTCCAGAAAAAGCTGATGCATCTCGGCCGTCAGATCACCTGTACGCTCAAGCTGCCCTACCAATGCAGGGTGCTCTTTCTTCACCCGCTCAAGCAGGTCTTGCTCAAATTTGTGCAACTCCTCCAGCGGCACATCGTCGAGGTGCCCCTCAGTGACCGCCAGGAGCAGCACGATTTGCAGCGCCAGCGGGAGCGGGCGGTTCGCCGGTTGGGTCAATGCGGCCTGCAAACGTAAACCGCGTTGGATCTGGCGCTGCGTCGCTTCATCCACCTCTGCCCCAATACGGGCAAAGCGCGCCACATCCTCAAACTGGGACAGATCGAGCCGCAGCCGTCCGGAGACAGCGCGCATCGCAGGAGTTTGCGCCGCCCCACCCACGCGCGAAACCGATTGGCCGGGATTCACAGCAGGCTTTACACCACGGTTAAAGAGATCTGCGTCGAGGACAATCTGCCCATCGGTGATCGAGATCAGATTCGTTGGAATATATGCCGAGAGGTTGCCGCGTTGTGTCTCCACAATTGGCAGTGCGGTCAGCGATCCTCCGCCCAATTCATCACACAGCTTACTGGAACGTTCGAGCAGCCGAGAATGGAGATAAAAAATGTCCCCCGGATAAGCCTCCCGACCCGGCGGACGGCGCAGCAAAAGGCTTAACTCGCGGTAAGCATCCGCGTGTTTGCTCAAATCATCATAAACGATAAGTACATCCCGCCCCTGATACATCAAGAACTCCGCCATTGTGCACCCGGCATACGGGGCCAGGTACCGCAAAGCAGGCGGATCATCCGGGCTCGACATCACCACCGTGGTATAGTCCAAGGCTCCCGTCTGCCGCAGTGTTTCGATGACCGCAAGCGTCGTGGATTTCTTCTGACCAATGGCCACATAGATACAGTCCACTCCGCGTTCTATCGCCGGAGTTTCCGAGCCCAAGCCATCCTGTTGATTGATGATAGTATCCACCGCCAGGGTTGTCTTCCCGGTCTGACGATCCCCTACAATGAGCTCACGCTGCCCACAGCCAATCGGCACAAGTGCATCCACAACCTTGAGGCCCGTATGCAGCGGTTTCGAGACGGGGGTACGTTCCACGATTCCGGGAGCATCGCGCTCCAGGTAAAGGTAGTCCGCGGCTTCAATCGGTCCCTCGCCATCCAATGGCACACCGAGAGGGTTGACCACCCGCCCCAGCAACCTCTGGCCCACCGGAACACGTAAACGCTCCCCCGTTGCCGTGGCCAGATCTCCACCTTGAATACCTTCTTCGGGCCCTAAAAGAATCACATCCACATGTGAACTTTCCAGATTAAGGATCATCCCCTGAACACCGGTAGGAAAGGTTACAAGCTCATCCGTACGCACACGCGGCAGTCCGGAAAGGGTCGCCACGCCCGTGCCCACGTACTGAACGGTGCCCACATCACGAAAGCGGACTTCATGCTTGAGCTGCCGAACCTCATGGCGCAGGGCAGCCACCAACGCCTCCGGGTCTGGCACCACGGGGGGCAAAGCAGGCAGGGAGGCGACCCGATCACTGATGCGCTGCACCAGGGTGACTTCAGCCTCACGAATGCTCAAGTTGCTCTCCATCTGCTGCGTCTGCTCATGCAGCATATACAGCAGTGCGGCAATATCAGGTTTTACGCGCTCACTCATCAGCCGTACGCCTTCCAAACGTCTCCGCCACAGTAGCGCGCAGAGCATCCAGTTGCCCTGCAACAGAATGATCGACCACCACGTCTCCCAATCGCACCCGTACACCGACGAACAACGAAGGATCGAGTTGAATGTCCAGATTGACCGTACGATCCGCCAACGCCGTGAAAGTACGCATCAACAACCCTTGTGATTCCGGCAGGAGTGGGTGTGCCGTCTGGATATGAGCCGTAGGGACACGATCTCCCAACGAAAGCCGGAACGATTCCACACGCCGCATCTCGGCACGTCCCATTTCCCAGATACGATCACTCAACTGCTTTACCATTAGCGCATGCACTTCGTCGGGCATCACTTTCTCGATCACTGACCCGCTGGTCTCCAAAATCGCATCTAACAGCACCTCATGGAATTCATCCAGTGCCTGCGAACGCATTTGGTGCGCCTGAGCATGGGTCTCCACCAGAATACGCTCCACTTCCGCTTGAGTTTCTGCCAACAGCGACTGGCGCTCCTCCTCAGCCTGATCTTGAGCACGCATCAGAATCGCTTCCGCCTCATCCTCGGCCCGGGAGAGGCGCGCTTCCAGCTCAGCCCGCATCACCGAGGCACTGTCGCGCTCCTCACGCAACTGCTGCAGCAAAGCCTCTTTCTCTGCAGTGCGGGCACTGACATTGCGCATGACAGGCTGAAACAGGAACTTATAAAGGAGAATGGCCAGAACCGCGAAGTTAATCACTTCGAAAAGCACCGTCGTCAAATTAGGAATTAGTTCCATACCACCACCTCAATCGCCAACAGAAGCGCCGGGCCCCCGCCCGGCGGCATCTCCAAGCCGCACTACTCCACCGTAGCACATCAAACATGCAGCAGCAAGTAAAGCGCGTCAGGAGTCACAACAGGAAAAAATCGATCGAGCAGTGGATTTGCAAAGATAAGAATCAAAATCACCAGCAAGACGTAAATGGCCGTGGACTCCAACAATGCCATCGCAATGATCATCGTGGTACGAAGGTCGGCCGCGGCTTCCGGCTGACGAATAATCCCCTCCAACGCCTTTACGGCTGCTTTGCTCTCGACAATCGCGGGGACCAGTGATCCCAGCAAGATGCCAACTCCAGCCACAATAATCGTGACGACCGTAATCAATGTCTCAGAACTCATGCCTTCCATTTACAATTACCTCCTTATTTTGTGATGGGGCGAACAGCTATGGTTTGACCATCCTCGCCCTCTAAACTCATTCACTTGCCTGGACAGCCGCGCTCAGGTAAACGGCAGCAAGCACAGTGAAGATATACGCCTGCAGCAGGCCTGTAAACAAGCTCAGGCCAACTAAAGGCAATTCGACAAAAAGTGGCACCAGTGAAAAGATCACCGCAACCACCAGTTCCCCGCTGAGGATGTTGCCGAACAGCCGCAATGTCAGCGACAGGGTGCGGCTTAGTTGTCCGATCAGCTCAAGCGGCAGCGTCAGCGGCATCAGATAGAGGGGAGAAGCCAGGTCCTTCACGTACTGCAGGAATCCCTTCTCGCGGATCCCGTAGTAATGCACTGCAAAGAAAACGATCAAGGCCAGGGCCAAAGGCGTACTGATATCATGAGTCGGAGAAACCAGCAAAGGTGCAATACCCAGGCTGTTCGCCACAGCGAGGAAAATCGCTAAAGAACCCAAGAAAGGTACATAATGCTCGGCGGCCGACCGGCCCATCACATCTGCCGTCATATCCACCAGAAAGTCCACCAGCATTTCCAACGCTACCGGTTGGCGTTTCCGAACGATGAGGGCGACGCCAATAATCAAAGCCATCATGACCCACGTGGAGACAACCGTATCCGTGATCCAAACATCACCAAAAAGTCGGATAACTTTTTGTGGTTCAACCCCCATGTTCAACTCCTATCCTCAGCTACTGTTCACAGGCCCCTCACCAGCACAAAGCCGGAAGACCATAATCCAACGCATAACCCACAGTCCCAAAAACGCCAACAGCAGCGCCCAAACGCTCTGACGCAAAGCCACAAAGAAGAGTACGGCAGCCATCCCCCACCGCAACAGGGCTCCCCCAACAATGGACAGGAGCGCGACGGCAGGTTTATGCGGATCCATCATCCCCGCCGAGCGGGCATACATCCATGCATGACACCATCCCAGGCACAGCCCGGCGACGAACCACACTCCGATCATTCCGGCTTCCTCTTGTCCTCTGTTGCCGAACGCGTTTCAGCTTTTTGCTCCTCTTTCGCATTTGCCCGCACACGCCGGCCAACGCGTTGCCCGAAACGCCACACATTGTAAAAACCAGATGCTGCCCCGAAAAACAACAACCCCACTGTGAATACGTAGCCTGTCTCAAGCCAGCGATCCAGATAGTGACCTAAAAGAACACCCAAGAAAATCGGAAGTGCCAAATCCCATCCCAGAGAAGTAGCACGAAACAGCTCTGCACCCAGGTTCCCGGCCCACCCTTCGTCTTTCCTAGGACGCGTCATGGGGCAGTTCTCCTGCCTGTGCATCATCCGGCACATTCAGGCCAGAGAACAAGCCACGCGCCAGCCGGTCGAAACGCACAGCAGGAGCCTGTTCTACCTCTTCAGCAAGATACGCGCTGTCAATGATAAACAAAACGACCTCGCCTTCGCGCACATGCAGAATCCCCGGCAGCACATCAAACTCATGTTCCCCAACGTCATCTGCATAGCGCAACGATCCCCCCAGCGTCTCCGCCAACAGCGGAGCGTGGCCCGGATAGATCCCTAACCAGCCCTCATCCGTGAGTCGAACCTGAACCCAGGAGACATCACCGGCTTCAAGCAACGTCTTGACAGGGCTTAAAATAAGCAGCCTCAAACGCTCGCGCACATCGCTCTCCCGCATCTCACACCAAGGTCACCTCAAACACCAACCTGTTCAGGTGCAAACTGGGCCGCCCGCGCCACCACCTCATCAATCGTCCCCACCATATAGAAAGCCTGTTCAGGCAGCTCATCATGCCGGCCTTCCAGAATCTCACGGAATCCGCGCAAGGTCTCCTCCAGCGGGACAAAACGTCCGGGGATACCCGTAAATGATTCCGAGGCGAAAAAGGGCTGGGTCAAGAAACGCTGAAGCCGCCGCGCGCGCCTGACAGCCAGGCGATCCGCTTCATTCAGTTCATCCATCCCCAAGATAGCAATGACATCTTGGAGTTCTTTATAGCGCGCCAGCAAAGCCCGTACTTCGGTAGCAACAGCATAATGCTCTCCGCCAACACGTTCAGGCGTGAGCAACGTGCTGTTGGACTCCAGGGAATCGATGGCCGGATAAAGTCCCAAACTGGCCTGGTGCCGGGAGAGAATCGTCACCGCATCCAAATGCGCAAACGTAGCTACTACCGCAGGGTCGGTCAGATCATCCGCCGGCACATAAACGGCCTGGATAGAGGTCACACTCCCCTGGCTGGTGGTTGTGATACGCTCCTGAAGCTCCCCCATTTCAGTGTAGAGGGTCGGCTGATATCCTACCGCACTGGGAAGCCGTCCCAGCAATGCGGAGACCTCAGCCCCGGCCTGAATGTACCGGAAGATGTTATCGACAAAAAGCAGCACCGGGCGCTTTTCGTTGTCCCGAAAGTACTCTGCCATCGTCAGCGCGGTCAGCGGAACGCGCAAGCGCGCCCCAGGGGGCTCATTCATCTGTCCGAAGACCAACACCGTGCTCTCCAGCACTCCGCTGCGTCGCATCTCCAGCCACAAGTCGTTGCCCTCGCGGCTGCGCTCCCCCACCCCGGCAAACAACACGATACCCGAATGCTCGCGGATGGTATGCCGCATAAGCTCAATCATCAGCATCGTTTTACCCACGCCGGCGCCGCCGAAAAGTCCTATCTTGCCGCCGCGCGGATAAGGGGTGAGCAGATCAATCGCCTTGAGCCCGGTGACGAAGGGCTCCACGACAACGCGCTGCTCCAGCAAAGGAGGTGAAACAACGTGAATGGGTTTTTGCTCGGCCTGATCCAAAGAACCGACACCATCGATGGGCTGCCCCAGGACATTGAACATCCGTCCCAGTGTGGAACGACCCACAGGCACACAAATAGGAGCGCCCGTGTCCAAAACAGTCAGCCCACGGCGGAGCCCGGCAGTACTGCCCATAGCAATACCGCGCACCGTCTGCGGATCGACGTGTTCCTGAACTTCGACCACTAACTCCGAAAGATCGTCTCGTTTCACGATAAGAGCGTTGTGGATGCTGGGAAGATCACCGGAAGCAAACTGTGCATCCACCACCACGCCCGCTACGCGTACAATTAATCCCTTTCTTTCCAAATCTTGACCCCCAAACTTACATCGGAATATAGTATACAGGAATGTATCAATTAGCGCAACCTGACATATTTGACATCCATCTTCTCTCTGGTACACTGCTTCAATTGGTAAGGAGGCGCACAGTGATGAATATTTTCCACCGCAGACTGATCATCCTCATATTCACCGTCTTGTTCCTGACTTCATGCGGGAGAAAAACGCTCCTGGAGGATGTCGTTGTCGCGCCTGACAGTATCACCCCCAACGCAGACGGGCTCGAGGACCTGACCAACGTCTCGTTCCTCCTCAACCGCAACGCTACTGTTGCTATTTACTTCTACGATGAAGCCCAGCATCGCTATACATTCAGGGCTCCTACACCGCTGAGCCTGAATGAGAAGCCGTATACCGTTCTCTTCCCCGGCGTAGTGGATGGCTTCGTACAGCCGGAAGAGAGCTACCCCTTCACCATTCTCAAACGTGTGCTGCCGGATGGCCTTTACACCTGGGAAGTCGTCGCCGAGACCGCCGCTGGAGAGCGCCAGGCCATCACCGGCACTTTGATGGTCAAGGACGCCGATGCAGTCTTACCTGAAATGCGCGGCTACTCTATCAATCCCAAGGAGTACTCACCCAAA
>JAVEWB010000079.1:0-8240 GCA_034004765.1 Anaerolineae bacterium | reverse complement strand
GAATTGACAGGGAGATCGGTTTAAGCAAAGCTCAGAGCCCCCGTCTCGGGGGCGACTCCTGCTTTTGCCGACCGCGAGATGGGGGCAGGGAGCAAGAGCTGACAGGGAGAAAGCATTTGGGAATCGTTTTCGACATACGGAGCTTTTCCATCCACGACGGGCCGGGGATCCGCACGACGGTCTTTTTCAAGGGCTGCCCGCTGCGCTGCCGGTGGTGCCACAACCCGGAGAGCCAGTCGCCGGCTGCGGAGCTGATCCTCCACCCCAGCCTTTGCATCGGCTGCGGGGTCTGTGTGGCGGCCTGTCCGCAGGGAGCGATCTCGCTGAACGGCCATGGCCCAGTCACCGACCGTGCGCGGTGTACGGCCTGCGGCGCGTGTGCGTCGGCCTGCTACGCGGATGCGCGGTCGCTGGTGGGACAGGCGATGAGCGCGGCGGAGGTGCTGGCGCGGGTGGAGCAGGACCGCATCTTCTACGAGCAGTCGGGTGGCGGCGTGACCTTCTCCGGCGGCGAGCCGCTGATGCAGCCCGACTTCCTGCTGGAGCTACTGCGCGGCTGCAAAGAGCGCGGCTTCCACACCGCGCTGGATACCTGCGGCTTCGCGGCGCCGGAGACGCTGGCGCGCGTGCGAGAGGATGTGGATCTCTTCCTCTACGACCTCAAGGTCGTGGACGAGGCTCGGCACCGAGAGGTTACGGGTGTCTCCAACGCGCTCATTCTGGAGAATCTGCAGAGTCTCTCCCGCACCGGATGTGAGATCGTGCTCCGGGTGCCGGTGATCCCCGGCGTGAACGACGATGACGAAGCATTGACGCAGTTGGGGCGCTTTGCGGCAGGCCTGCCCCATCTGGCCCGCGTGGACCTTCTGGCATATCACCGGGCGGGCATCGAGAAATACGAGCGGCTGGATCGCCCCTATGAGCTGGCGGAGGCGCAGCCGCCTTCGGCAGAACGGATGGATGAGATTGCGGCGCGGCTGCGCGCCTTGGGGCTGAACGTAGCGATGGGAGGGTAAGACGATGGCGATCCTGGGATCGCGGGCATCCTGCCCGCTCCTCCAACTGAGCGTAACAACTGGAGGGTGAAACGATGGCAATCCTGGGATCGTGGGCATCCTGCCCGCTCCTCCAACTGAGCGTAACAACTGGAGGGTGAAGCGCTGGCGACTCTGGGACCGCGGGCATCCTGCCTGCTCCTCTGACTGAACATAACGATGGGAGAATGAGACGATGGCAATGAGTGAGCGTGTCGCGCGGCTGCGACAGCAGAGTCTGGAGGCCGTCCCGACGATTTCGACGGAGCGGGCGGAGCTGATGACCCGGTTCTACCGGCAGAAGGATGGCCTGGTCTCCGCACCGGTGCAGCGGGCGCTCTCTTTCCAATACCTGATGGAGCACAAGACGATCTGCATCAACGAAGGCGAGCTGATCGTCGGCGAGAAGGGGCCGGCGCCCAAGGCGACGCCCACCTACCCCGAGCTGTGCTGCCACAGCTTGGACGACCTGGATATCCTGGATTCGCGCGAGAAGATCCCGTTCAAGGTCACGCCGGAGGCACGCAAGACGTACGAGGAGGCCATCATCCCCTTCTGGCGCGGGCGCTCCATGCGCGACCTCATCTTCCGGGAGATGACGGAGGCGTGGAAGGAGTCGTACGCGGCGGGGGTCTTCACCGAGTTCATGGAACAGCGCTCCCCCGGCCACACCGTCCTGGATGACAAGATCTACCATAAGGGATTTCTGGATTTCAAGGCGGACATCCAGCGCAGCCTGGAGGCGCTGGACTACCTGAACGACCCGGAGGCTTACGCCCGGCAGGAGGAGCTGAAGGCGATGGCGATCTGCGCGGACGCGCTGATCCGCTTTGCCGAGCGCCACGCGGAGCGGGCGCGGGAGCTGGCGGCGCAGGAGCCCTCTCCGGAGCGCCAGCAGGAACTGCTGCGCATCGCCGAGGTCTGCACGCACGTCCCGGCCCACGCCCCCCGCGATTTCTGGGAGGCGCTGCAGTATTATTGGTTCGTCCACCTTGGTGTGGTCACCGAGATGAACCCCTGGGATGCGTTCAACCCCGGGCGGCTGGATCAGCATCTCTATCCTTTCTACCGGCAGGGCCTGGAGGGGGGAACGCTCACCCGCGAGGCCGCCGAGGAGCTGCTGCAGTGCTTCTGGGTCAAGTTCAACAACCAGCCGGCCCCGCCGAAGGTGGGCGTGACGGCGGCGGAGAGCGGCACCTACACGGACTTCGCGCAGATCAACCTGGGCGGCGTCAGGAAGGACGGCTCCGACGGCGTGAATGAGGTGACCTTCCTGCTCTTAGATGTGATCGAGGAGATGCGGCTCCTGCAGCCCAGCTCCTCCATCCAGGTCAGCAAGAAGAGCCCCGACCGCTTCATCAAGCGGGCGGCACGGATCATCCGCACGGGCTTCGGGCAGCCGTCGGTCTTCAACACCGACGCCACGGTGCAAGAGCTGGTGCGGCAGGGGAAGTCGCTGGTGGACGCGCGCGACGGCGGGACCAGCGGCTGCGTGGAGGTGGGCGCGTTCGGGAAGGAGAACTATAACCTGACGGGCTACTTCAACATGCCCAAGATGTTGGAACTGGTGCTGCACAACGGCGTGGACCCCCGGACGGGGAAACAGCTAGGCCCGGCGACCGGTGATCCCGCGCAGTTCGAGTCCTTCGAGGAGCTGTTCGCCGCTTACCGGACGCAGCTCGAGCACTTTGTGGACATCAAGGTGCGGGGCAATCAGGTCATCGAGCGGCTCTATGCTCGCTATCTCCCCGCGCCTTTTCTCTCGTTGGTGATCAGCGACTGCATTGCCAACGGTAAGGATTACCACGATGGCGGGGCGCGCTACAACACCTCCTACATCCAGGGCGTGGGGCTGGGCACGATCACCGACGCGATGACTGCGCTCAAGTACCACGTCTTCGACCAGCGGACGCTGGCGCTGCCGGAGCTTCTGGCGGTGCTGGACGGCGATTTCGCGGGCAGCGAACGGGTGCGGCAGCTTCTGCTCAACCGGACCCCGCGGTACGGCAACGACGACGCCTACGCGGATGAGGTGATGGTGGCGCTCTTCGAGGCCTACTTTGGCGCCATCGACGGGCGGAAGAATACGAAGGGGGGAACATACCACATCGACCTGCTGCCGACGACCTGCCACGTCTACTTCGGCTCGGTGGTCGGCGCGACGGCGGACGGCCGCCGGGCAGGACAGCCGCTCTCGGAGGGTATCTCGCCGGTGCAGGGCGCGGATCGTCATGGCCCGACGGCGGTCATCAAAACGGTGGCGAAGATGGATCACGTCCGCACGGGCGGCACGCTGCTCAACCAGAAGTTCACGCCGCAGTTGCTGGCGGGCGACGCGGGGCTGGATCACCTGGTGGATTTGATCCGTTCCTACTTCAAGCTGGACGGCCACCACATCCAGTTCAACGTGGTGGATGCGGCGACGCTGCGGGCGGCGCAGCAGCACCCGGAGCAGTACCGGGACCTGATCGTGCGGGTGGCGGGCTACAGCGACTACTTCTGCGATCTTGGCCGGGCGCTGCAGGACGAGATCATCGCCCGCACGGAACATCAGGATTTCTGAGGCTGCTTCGAAGCCTCGACGGGTTTTTAGCTGCGGCGTTGCGCGCCGCAGCTAAAAACCTTCTTTCTAGAACTCGGCGATGACGTTGGGCGGCAGCCCCTCGGTGTCTTCGAACCCCGCGAATTCGTAATCCTCGGCGTCCTCGCGGTAGTGCGTCCCCCGTGAGCCGCGGTTGTGCCAGGCGGCCGACGTCACGATCCACGCGGCCTGAGCCATGTTGCGCAGCCCGATCAGGTTGTCGTTCAGGCGGCTGGAGCGGTAGAACTCGTCGATGTCGCCCCACAGGTGGTTGAGGTCGCGCAGCGCTCGCGCCAGTCGATGGGTGTTGCGCGCCAGCCCCACGTAGAGCCACATGATGTTCTGGATCGTGCGGGAGTCGCGGTAGACCAGAACCGGATCGGGACCGACTCCTTCGCTGACGTCCCGCCATTGTGGAATCTGGGCTTCGTCTACATGCGTGAGATCGTCGCGGCTGGCGATGTCCTGCCCGGCCCGCGAGCCCCACACCAGCCCCTCGAGCAGCGAGGTGCTCGCCAGCCGGTTCGCGCCATGGAGGCCGGTGCAGCTTACCTCGCCGACGGCATAGAGCCCTTCGATCGTGGTGCGTGCCCAGCTATCGGCCAGGACGCCGCCGCAGAAGTAATGGGCGGCGGGCACCACCGGGATGGGCTCGGCAGTGATGTCGATCCCCGCCTGCAGGCAGGTGGTGTAGATGCTGGGGAAGCGCTCCTGAATCCGCGTCGCCGGCATGACGCTGGCCAGGTCCAGCAGCACGTGGGGGTAGCTGTGATCCAGCATCTCGTGGTGGATCGCGCGGGCGACCACGTCGCGGGGTGCCAGATCCTTCCATTTGGGCGCATACGTCTCCATGAAGTGGCGTCCATCCGGTGTCATGAGCCGGGCCCCTTCGCCCCTGACCGCTTCGGAGATCAGAAAGTTATTTGCGCCGGGAACGGCCAACGTGGTGGGGTGGAACTGGATGTACTCGGCGTTGATGACGCGCGCCCCGGCACGGTAGGCCATTGCCAGGCCGTCTCCGCGTGCTCCCTCCGGGTTCGTAGTGTGGCGGTAGATCTGGCCGATGCCGCCCGTTGCGAGGATGGTAGCTTTGGCCAGGACCCGGTGCACCATGTTCTCCTGCCGGTCGAGCATATAGGCCCCGTGGCAGGTGATGGGCGTGTAGATGGCGAGCGGATCACGGCTGTGGTGCGAGGAGGTGATCAGGTCCACCGCGGTCCATCCGGCGTGCAGCGTGACGTTGGGCAGCGTTTGCAGGTAGGCGATCATGGCCTCCTCGATTGCGCGCCCCGTCATGTCTCCGACGTGCAGGATGCGGGAGACGGTGTGACCCCCCTCGCGGGTGAACGACAGCGTCCCGTTGGGGGTGCGGTCGAAGCGCACCTGTGCCCGTTCGAGCAGCAGGCTTTTGACCAGCTCCGGACCCTCCTCCGCGAGCAGTTCAGCGGCTGAAGGCAGGCTCAATCCCGCCCCAGCTCTCAGGATATCCTTCACCAGCAGGTCGGGCGAATCATCTCCGTCGCTGCGGGCCACGATGCCCCCCTGGGCATAGCGCGTGTTGCACTCTTCTGGATCGTAGGATCGGGTGACTACCGTGATCTGGCGCTGACGGTCCTGTGCCAGACGTATCGCGGCTGAGATCCCCGCGATCCCCGATCCGATCACCAGGACATCGGTTTCGAAAGTCATGATTATATCGGTTCCTTTCTGTTTTGCTCTGCTATCCCTCACCCCCCGGCCCCTCTCCAATCTTTGGGGAGGGGGTTAGGGGGTGAGGTTGAAAAAGCTGTCCGGCGTTACAATGCCAGCATGCGTTCCAGCGCCACCTTGGCCCAGCGGGCGGTCTCTTCTTCCACGGTGACTTCATTGTATAACTCTCCCTGAGCCAGCTTCTCTACCACCCGCGCCAGATTCCGCAGGGTGATCTGCCCCATCATGATGCAGAAGGGGGGCACGTCGGCCAGGGAAATAACGCGCTTGTCTGGGTGCTCGTGCTGCAGCCGCTGTACCAGGCGGCTCTCGGTTCCGATGGCCCACTGGCTCCCTGCGGTGGCGGCCTCGAGCCGCTTGATGATCACGGAGGTCGAGCCGGCCTCGTCGGCCAGTGCCACCACCTCAGCCTTGCATTCGGGGTGGACGATGACGCGGATGCCGGGGTAGCGGGCGCGCACGGCCTCGACGTGCTCCGGACGGAAGCGCTGGTGGACGTTGCACGCGCCGGGCCAAAGGATCACCTTGGCCTGCTGCAGCCGTTTCACCTTGGGCAGCGCGTCTAGATCCCACAAGAGGATCTCTTCCGGGGAGAGCCCCATCTTGAGCGCCGTGTTGCGGCCCAGATGCTGGTCGGGGAAGAAGAAGACCCGCGGCTTCTGGGCGAAGGCCCAGCGCAGCACGGATTCGGCGTTGCCGGAGGTGCAGACGATCCCGCCATGTCTGCCGCAGAAGGCTTTGAGTTCCGCCGAGGAGTTGACGTAGGTGATAGGTGTGAACTCCGCTTCGGCACTGTCGAAAGCGGCATCGAGCGCCCCCCAGGCGGCCTGCACGGCCTCGAGGTTTGCAGTCTCTGCCAGGTAGCAGCCTGCGGTGATATCGGGGATCAGGACGTGCTGGCCGGGCTTGGCGAGGATCGACGCCGTCTCGGCCATGAAGTGCACGCCGCAGAAGACGATGTACCGGGCGTCGGTCTGGGCCGCCTTGCGCGACAGTTCGAGCGAGTCGCCCCGTGCGTCCGCAAACTCCAGGATCTCGTCGCGCTGATAGTGGTGCCCCAGGACGAAGAGCTGGCTGCCCAGGGCCTCCTTTGCCTTGCGGATGTGTGTCTGGAGGGACTCTTCGGGAGCGGGGATTTCCGGGGCCGCATAGGGTTTCACTTTCAGGCTTAGGTCGAGGGCGTGCACCGAGTGGGTCAATGCGCCCACGGAGATGAAATTCACGCCTGTGGCGGCGATCCCGGCAACGGTCTCCAGATTGACGTTCCCCGATGCCTCCAGGGGGACCCGGCCGGCGGTGAGTGTGACCGCTCTGCGCATCGTCTCGTTGGACATATTGTCCAGCAGGATGCGATCCAACGGCGGGTCGATCTCCAGGGCTTCGGCCAGCTCCTCCAGCGTGCGCACTTCCACCTCGATGGCCAGAGTGGGGTGCTGAGCGCGTGCGCGCGCGACGGCCTGCGTGATCCCGCCCGAGCTGTCGATGTGGTTGTCCTTGACCATCAGCATGTCGAAGAGCGACATGCGGTGGTTGACGCCGCCGCCCATCCGCACGGCGTATTTGTCCAGCACCCGGTAGCCGGGCACCGTCTTGCGTGTATCCAGGATGGTGGCGCCGGTGGTCGCCACGGCATCGACGTAGGCGCGGGTGAGGGTGGCGATGCCGGACATTCGCTGCATGAAGTTCAGCACCAGGCGTTCGGCGGCCAACAGCGAGGCGCCGTGGCCGACGACCTCTGCGACCAATTCCCCCGCTGTTACCTCTTGGCCGTCGGCCACGTGCGGGGTAAAGACGAGGGTTGGATCCACCTGGTGAAGAACGGCCTCAGCTACGGGCAGTCCGGCGATCACGCCGGGGACCTTGGCGCGCAGTGTGCCGCGTAGCAGCGTGGCGGGCTTCAGCGTGGCCTGGCTGGTCGCGTCGCCGGGACCGATATCCTCGGCGATGCCCAGGGCGATCAAGGGCTTGGCCGCTTCCAATAAAGCTTCTAAAGAGTTGTTCTCACTCATCTTGCGTCTCCTAAAGCAGGGGATATGTAACGCAGGGGCGCAGAGGCGCAGAACCGCAGAGAGAAAATACCTCTCGGCGTCCTTGCGTCTCTGTGCGAGATTCTTTTTATCTCGTGTAGAGATGCTGGCCCCGCAGAGCGCTTTTGTATTTTCTCGGCGTTCTCTGCGGTCTCGGCGGTGAATAGGCCGGGCAATTCGAGATAGCTCATCGTTCCAACGCGGCGCGGACTGCCGCCTCAGCGTTGATGATGCCGCAGCCGTAGACATTGTTGGGCGTCCCGGTGATGTCTCCACAGGCGCAGATCTGGCCGCTCATGCCAAGGGACTCCTCGAGGGTGGTGGGTTCCTCCACCGTGCAGGCAGCTTCCACCGGCTCGGGGGTGGCCGTCCTGCAGATCAGTGCCTCGGTGGCGTCGATATCGCCGATCAGCGTGGGGTCGGCGGACCACAGGAGCGCCACCAAGCCGGCAACGTGCGGGCCGGCCATCGAGGTGCCGCTGGCCGTGCCGTACCCGCCGCCGGGCAGGCTGGAGCGCACGTTGGAGCCGGGGGCCGATACGTCGGGCTTGAGCAGCGTGCCCGACGGGCCGCGGCTGCTGAAGTCGGTGATGAACCCCTGGTTATCCGTTGCGCCCACCGAGAAGACACCATCGTAATTGCCGGGCGGGGTTGCGGCACTCTTGCAGGCGGGGCCATCGTTGCCCACGCTGACCACCATCATGATCCCCGCGGCCCGCAGGGCGTCCACGGTGAATTCCAGCGTATCGGGCAGGCAGCCCTCCTCCTCGGGACAGCCCCAGGAGTTGTTGATGACGTGCGGAGCCATGCTCACGTCACCGTCGGTAAAGGGGTCTCCTCCGTGGGGGTAGGGGGCCAGGAAGTACTCCATACATTCCGCGTAAGAGG
>JAVEWB010000078.1:0-8364 GCA_034004765.1 Anaerolineae bacterium | reverse complement strand
CGGCCATCGTTTTGGGAGCGCAGGTAGATGTCGCTGTTGCCGTTGTGACGCCTGGAGAAGGCAACGGTCCCACCGCTGCCAACCGGGGTGGGGGAAGGGCCAGGGGTGACCGGAAGGCCGGGGGTTGGGGTGACGACGACAATGCGTGGCTCTCTCGAAAGATAGGGAATGCCCTGGAACCAGAAAAGCAGTGCCACGCTGATGAACAATAGAAGCCAGAACAGCAGGGGCAGCCGTACCTGCCTTGGCTTGATGAGTACCTCACCTATTCTCTGAACCCAAGAACGCTTGTTTTGACTCATGTGTATAAGATAACCATGTATGCCCGGAATGTCAAGTAGGAAAAGCGTTAAAATCGGACGAGATTATTTCAGATGAGGTAAGAATTGGTTACTTTTTCTTAACTTTCTTGTATCCTGGCGCGCTCAAAGAAAATAATGAATCGAAACGGTTTTGTCATTTTGGGATTATTGACATTGTAAACGTTTTCAATTACAATGAAAGAGTATTGTAAACGTTTACAAAGCCGTTCTTTTGTCTTGTCTTGCATCTCCCGCCTTTTGACCTCGAGAGGAGCAAAATGCCCGTCACACTGCAGGATATTGCCGATAGGGTGGGTCTTTCAATTGCTACCGTTTCCCGCGCGCTCTCTGGAACGACCAGCGTAGCTACGGAAACCCGTGAGCTTGTCCTTTCTGCTGCGGCCGAGATGGGATACCATCCTAATGTGATGGCCCGCCGCTTGCAAAAGCAGCGCACGGATACGCTGGGTTTCGTCATCCCTACGTTTGGACCGCGTTTCTCCGATCCGTTTTTTAGTGAGTTACTGGCCGGAATCGGGAACGAGGCGGCCGAACACAACTACGATTTGTTGGTTTCCACCTGTGCGCCAGGTCCCAAGGAGCTTCAGGGATACCATCGTCTGGTCGAGGAACGGCGGGTGGACGGGCTTTTGGTTGTGCGTACACGCCGCCGGGATCCGCGCATTGCCTACCTTCTGGAACGTGAATTTCCTTTCGTGGCTTTTGGCCGCTCGGATCTCGATGTCGATTTTCCTTATCTGGACGAGGATGGGTATCAGGGTATGCGGACTTTGACCCAACATCTGATCGATCAGGGGCATCGTCGCATTGCCTATATCAGTGGGCCATGGGAGCTGGTCTTCTCTCAGCATCGTTTCGATGGCTACCGCGCAGCTCTGGAGGCCAATGGGCTGACCTGTGACGATTCTTTGGTTGTGACCGGGTGTCTTACCGATATGTGCGGCTACGAGGCCGGGCGTGAGCTTTTGTGCCGGGAAGATTGGCCCTCGGCGGTTATCGCTTGCAATGACCTCATGGCGTTGGGAGTCATGAGTGCTGCGCAAGAGTGCGGCCTGAAGGTGGGACAAGATGTTGCCGTTGCAGGCTTTGATGATATCCCTTTGGCAAAGCTCGCGCAGCCGCCGCTCACGACGGTGCGCCAGCCGATCTACCAGATTGGCCGCCGCGTTTGTAGCATGCTCCTGCGCCTGTTACAGGGAGAGATCTTGGAGAACCCCCACGTCTTATTAGAACCCGAACTCATTATCCGAAACTCCACGCAGAAGATAGCCGCGAAAGGAGGTGACATCGCTGATAGAAGTGGATAAAGGTCTATGCTTACCCCAGTTTCGTGTTTCGAAGTGTGATCCCATTTAACCCTTTAAGGAGGAGACTGATGAAACGGGCTGTTTTGTTGAGCATGGCATTGGTGCTAAGTATGGTTTTGGGCGCTTGCGGGCCTGCGGAACCGCAGGTAGTGACCGTAACCGTTCCTGTTGAAGTGGAGAAGATCGTGACGGTCGAGGTTCCGGTGGAAACCGAGAAAACCGTGGTCGAATTTTGGACTACAGATAATGAAGAGGAGCGTGTCACACGCTACGAAGAGGTTGCCGCACGTTTCATGGCCGAGCACCCGGAAATCGATGTGCGCATTGTGCCGATTGAGGAAGCCGGCGTTTCACAGCGCATGGCCACAGCCGTTGCGGCCAATCGGCTCCCCGATATCGTGCGGATGGGTGTGGAACGTGTCGCGGCCTTTGCAGCGGACGGCATTCTTGACGAGGACGCTGCGATGGCCGTGATCGCAAGTGTGGGCGAGGATGACTTCCGGATGGGCCCGCTGGCGATGGTGACCAATCCGGCTACCGGGAAATATGCTGCGGTGCCTTATGATGGCTGGGTTCAAGCGCTCTGGTATCGCACCGATGTTTTCGAGGAGGCTGGGCTGAACCCGCCCGTGAGTTGGGATGACATCGATGCGGCCTGTGACGCTCTTCCGGGCACCGGGAATATGCTGTATGCCCTTGGTATTGGCACCGATCCAGGTCAGAACTATGGTCACCAGGTGTTCGAGCAGGTAGCCATGTCGAACGACGCCTGGCCTTTCGATGCGGCCGGCAACGTTACGATGGACACCCCGGAGATGGTAGAAGCACTGGCATTCTACACCGGATTGCAGCGGTGTGCGGTGCCCGGCCCGCAGTACTGGCAGGCCGCGCGTGAGACCTATGAGCTGGATCAATCCGGGATGATGTTCTACAGCACCTACATTATGGATGACATAGTCGAGGGCTCCGGATTGGCCGATGGGGGAAAGATCCAGATCGCAGTCGAGGATTTGGCTCTGAAAACCGGCTTTGCATCGGAGATGAGAGGAACGAATAGCCAGGCTTCTTATGGTCAGTTGGTGACGTTGGCCATCCCCATGGGTGCCGATCCTGAGGCACAGATGGTGGTCGAGTATTTCTTGAAGGAAGGCTACCAGGATGTCCTGGCGCTGGCACCCTTTGGCAAGGTCCCTGTGCTGAAGAGCGCGGTGGAGGAATGGAAGGGCAGCAGTGAATTCTTCACCTACTATTCGGACGAGACCATGGCACAGATTGCCGATGGCTATGAGTCCATGCAGCGCTGGCTTTTCCATCCGGATTACGATGCCACGGAGCGCGCCGTCATTGGTGATATCGAAGGGCGCTTGTTGATCCCGCAGGTGGTCAGCAATATTGCGCTGGAAGGAACCATGACGCCAGAGGAAGGTGCCGCCTGGCTCCAGGAGCAGGTGGAGGCTATTCTGGCCGAACGTCAGAAGTAGTGTTTTGTAATTTTAAGGTGCAACGCACTTCAGAAAGTGCGTTGCACCTGCCCCTTAGAAAAAACGGAGGGAAACGATGACCGATCTGCAGAGCACGGTCTCACCGCATAGGCGTTGGGCCTCCCTGGAAGCACAGGAAGCCCGTCTGGCCTGGTATTTGATTCTGCCTACGGCAATCATAGTTTTCAGCCTGGTCCTCTTTCCGGCCTTATTCAGCATCTGGATCAGTTTCCATGACGTTGGATTGAGAAATCTGAATGACGTCTTTCATGCCCCTTTTATCGGACTGGAGAACTATCGTAGCGTTATCCGTGATTTTGCATTCAAGTATCAGGGGCCACAGAGTTGCGGGGCGGCCGTCACCAGTGTTGTGTATTCCTTTGTCTCTACCACGGTAACGCTCCTGATGGGGCTGGTCGCGGCACTGCTGCTCAATCGTCCGTTCAAAGGCCGCGGAGTAGTGCGCGCAACTTTTCTTTTCCCCTACGTGGCTCCCATCGTCAGCGTTGCTTTTGTGTGGCGTTGGATTCTGGATCCGCGCCCTTCCGGTGTGCTCAACGATGTGCTTATGAATCTGGGGCTGATTGAGCTGCCCAAAGCCTACCTGGCGACGCGCGGCCTGGCCTTGCTTCTCGTGATCATTTTTGAGGCCTGGCGTTATTTCCCCTTTGCGATGTTGATGATCCTGGCACGCCTTCAGGCTCTGGATACCACGCTCTATGAGGCGGCAGAGGTCGATGGTGCGACCACTCTCGAAAAATTCTGGTACGTGACTTTGCCGGAACTTCGTTATGTGCTGGGTTCCATCTTCTTACTGCGGCTGATGTGGACTTTCAATAAGTTCGATGATATCTGGCTGCTCACCGGCGGTGGCTATGGGACCAACGTCCTGCCGGTGCTCACTTATCAGTTCAGCTTCAAATCTTTCAACTTCGGCAAAGGGGCAGCTACCGCCATGATTTTGTTGGTCATCCTGGTGGTTTTCTTGCTGACTTATGTGCGCATTGTGATGCGTAGTTCCGATGCGGACGAAGCGTGATGGGAGGGATAATGGGAGACACTGAGATGACACCGCATGGCGAAAAACTGACCTTTATTGACCACCTGGCCCGACGGATGAATCTGTGGGGGTTTATTGCTACGATTACCTTGACCTTCTTCCTGGTGAGCATCCTTTTCCCGTTCTATTGGATGGTCAGCTCCTCTTTCAAAACTTATGCCGAAATTGGCGGACGGGAGCCAGTCTACGTGCCCGGTGCGCTGCGGCTGGAAGCCTATAGTGAGCTTTTCGATCCTTCGAATCCCAGCTATCAGAACTTCATGACCAATATCATCAATACGTTCAAGGTTTCGGTGCCGACTGCGCTCATTGCGGTTGTCCTCGCCACTTTAGGGGCTTACGCTGTGGCGCGTCTGCGGTTCAAGGGAAAAGAGGTCTTGCTCAACAGTATCCTGATCATCTATCTGTTTCCCGGCATCTTGCTGATCATTCCGCTTTTCTCCATGCTTGCCCAACTTGGTTCGCGATTGGGTTTTGAGGTGCAGGACAACCTGGCGATCTTGATCTTTACGTACCTGGCACAGACCCTTCCCGTCGCTCTCTATATGCTCGCCAATTACTTCCGGACGATTCCTGCCGAGATCGAGCAGGCTGCTTTGATCGATGGATGCAGCCGGCTGGAGGTCATCTGGCGCGTGACGATGCCGCTGGCAATTCCGGCGCTGGTTTCCGTGGCGATTTATACGTTCATGATTGCCTGGAATGAGTTCCTATACGCTTTCATCTTTTTGAATGATCGCACCCTCTTCACCATGCCCATCAAAATCAACACCATTTACAACGATCCCAGCCCACGTCCGCATGTGGTGATGGCAGCTTCTACCATTATGACCTTACCGATTATTGTGTTATTCTTGGCGCTGGAGCGTTTCCTGACTGAAGGGCTTACGGCGGGAGGCGTCAAAGGATAAGGGGTGCGGCGTTTGGACACTAATCGCACCGGTAAGGGGGAAATTTATGTCGGAACCAGAAAGCCGCATTTGCAGTCACTTGCGTTTCCTTTATGGGGACAGGGCTGGTGCGGATCTGTGGCCTCGGCTGCAAGAACGGCTGTCAGCTTTTCGAAAGGGTCATCCTGAGTTTTCTCAAGGCGTGCCGGCTCCTTCGGAGCGCTTGACCCAACGGGATGTTATTTTGATCACTTACGGAGACCAGATCTCCGAACCGGGGTGTTCTCCTCTGCAAACGCTGGCAGCGTTTCTGGAGACGTACGTTCGCGAGGTGATCACGGGGGTTCACCTGCTGCCCTTTTTCCCTTATTCCTCAGATGACGGGTTCTCCGTTATCGATTACATGGCGGTCAATCCCTCCTTGGGCAACTGGGAGGATATCCGTCGTCTTGGGGAAAGCTTCCGGTTGATGTTCGATAGTGTGATCAACCACATTTCGGCACAGAGCGCCTGGTTTCAGGCGTTTCTGGCGGGTGCACCGGAGTTCGCCGATGCGTTCCTGGTGGTTGATCCGGACACTGATCTCTCGCAGGTCGTACGACCGAGAGCGCTGCCTCTCCTGACCCCTGTTCGTACGGTTTCCGGTGAGGAGAAGTGGGTCTGGACCACCTTCAGCGTTGACCAGATCGATCTGAACTTTGCCGATCCTGGGGTATTACTGCGCATCGTCGACGTTCTGTTGTTTTATGTGGAGCAGGGGGCAGAGATCATCCGGCTGGATGCCATCGCTTACCTTTGGAAGACAATTGGTACACCCTGTATTCACTTGGAAGAGACGCATCGTGTGGTGAAGCTCTTTAGGGCAGTGCTCGATTGGGTTGCGCCAGGAGTCATGCTAATTACGGAGACCAATGTCCCACACGAGGAAAACGTTTCTTATTTTGGGGACGGAAGTGATGAGGCACAGTTGGTCTATCAGTTCCCTCTTCCCCCTCTGGTCCTTCACGCGCTGGCTACAGGGGACGCCTCGCATCTGACGGCGTGGGCTTCGGGACTCTCTCTCCCTTCCCGAACCACGACCTTTTACAATTTCCTGGCCTCTCACGATGGCATCGGCGTCCGTCCTGTGGAGGGAATCCTTGCCCCGGAGGATGTGCGCCTGTTGGCGGACCGTACTTTGGCCCATGGGGGGAAGGTTTCCTATAAGGCGAATGCGGATGGCTCTCAGAGTATCTATGAGCTGAACATCTCGTATTTCGACGCGATCTCGAGCCCTCAGGCTGATGAACCACCGGCGGTGCAGGTTTCTCGCTTCATGGTTTCTCAGGCTATCATGCTGGCTTTGCAGGGTGTACCCGGCATTTACGTCCACAGTCTGTTGGGCTCGCGCAATGATCAGGAGGGACTGCGTCGGACGGGCAGAGCGCGTTCCATCAATCGGGAGAAACTCCGCCGCGCGGAACTCGAAGCTGTGCTGGCGGATCCATCCTCCCTACGGCATGCTGTCTTCACGGCGTACTGCCGTCTGATCCGAGCTCGTACAGCACATGCGGCGTTCCATCCCAACGGTGCGCAGCAGGTGTTACCCCTGCATCCCGCGTTGTTTTCCGTGCTGCGCGTTGCACCTGATGACACTGAGCCTTTGCTGTGCGTGCACAATGTCTCCGACGCTCCGGTTTCTGTCCCGACAGATTTCGCCGCACTCCTGGGAGGACAAGGGCGTGCTGTATGTGATGTCATCACTGGCGAACTGGTTTCGATGGCAGATGGGTATCTTCATTGTGCTCCTTACCAGGTCTTATGGTTGAAAGGGCTCTGAGATGCGGATCGGTTTTGTCTCCACACGCCTTGCCGGGACCGATGGCGTCTCGCTTGAAACGGCCAAGCTTGCTGCCATCCTGAGGCGGATGGGACACGAGGTTTTTTACTGTGCCGGAGAATTAGATCCGGGCGGCCCGCCGGGCTTATGGGTCCCGGAGATGCACTTTACGTATGCTGAGGCACGCCGCATCCATGACGAGGCATTCATCGGGCCTGCCCCTGAGGACCTGCGGGCGCGTATCTCTGAGATGGCCGAGCGGCTCAAGGAGCAGCTCGCGCTGTTTGTGATGCGCTTCTCTATTGACGTGCTCTTTCCCCAGAACGCGCTTGCAATCCCTATGCACATTCCCTTGGGCGTGGCGCTGACTGATTTCATTGCTGAGACGGCGATCCCAGCGCTGGCGCATCATCACGATCTTTACTGGGAGCGTGAACGTTTTTCCCACTGTGCCGTGCCGGACATCGTGGAACGAGCCTTCCCGCCCGACTTGCCCTCGGTGCATCATTGGGTGATCAACAGCCTTGCACAGCGCGCGCTGCAGCAGCGCAAGGGGATCGAAGCGCAGGTGATTCCCAATATCTTCGACTTTGCGACACCGGCCCCCGTCCCCGATGCGTTTGTGGCGGATCTGCGGCCCGCACTGGGCCTGGAGTTGGAAGATCGCCTGATCCTGCAGCCCACGCGTGTGATCCCACGCAAAGGCATCGAACTGGCCATCGAATTAGTGCACCAACTGGGGGACCCGCATTGCAAGCTGGTGATCACGCACGCTGCCGGGGATGAAGGGCTGGCTTACCTGCATTCCCTGCAGCTTCTGGCAAAAGATGCAGGCATCGATCTTCGTTATGCTGCCGATTGTTTCGCTCCGATGCGCCATGTCACCCCGGAGGGCAAAAAGATCTACAGTCTCTGGGACGCTTACCCGCAAGCGGACTTTGTCACTTATCCCAGCTTGATCGAGGGGTTCGGCAATGCCTTTCTGGAGGCGATCTATTTCCGCAGGCCGTTGTTGGTGAATCGCTACCCGGTCTATGCGGCGGACCTTGCGTCGCTGGGTTTCCGCTGTGTGGAGATCGACGGTGCGATGACTGCACAGGCGGTAGGAGCGGTTCGGCAGTTATTGGAGGATGCCGCGCTGCGCTCCACAGTGGTCGAACACAACTTTGCCCTGGCCCGCCGCCACTTCTCGTACGAGGCCGTGGCCCCGCAGTTGGAAAACGCATTGCTCTCGGCAGTGAAATAGAAGTGGGGTATACTGAATCGTAGTGTGGATGGTATCCTCATTCCTGTTTCAAAAAGGAGCGTGCCATGAAAAGCTGTTTACGGATCACCGTTGGTGTCTTATTGTTTGTCTTGTTGAGCGGCGCCGGGCAGAGTGTGGTTGCGCCGCCTTCGCCGGAAACCGATTCGATGGCGTGGCCCACTGCGGGCAGCACGATCATCGTCGATCACACGAGCACCGACCTTGCACAAATCCCTTC
>JAVEWB010000077.1:7204-8373 GCA_034004765.1 Anaerolineae bacterium | reverse complement strand
CTCTTCCGATCTCGCATCGAGGAGTGCACCCCATGAAGCACCCCACCGCGCAGCCTTCTTTGGAAAGCACCGGCTATACGAAAGCCGCGCAGTCCGATAGCTGGCCGCTGAACGGCGAGGCACCGACCACAAGCTGGACGGTCGGACAGGAGCTTGAAGAAACACGCGTGCTTCAGATCGCTCCCAATGCCGTTCCCGGCACCTACACCCTGCAGATTGCCGTCTACGCCGTGGACGAGGAAAAAGAGATCCACCATCTTCCTGTAACCTGGCAAGCCCATCAATACCCGGACACCACCTTAGCCCTCACGCAGATCCAGGTTCGATAATAAGCGAATGGCGAATAAGCAAATGGCGAATCACAACTCACGCATCACGCATCACGTTTCACGTTTGACGTTTGACGTTTCACGTTTCACGCATCACGCCTGGCTGCCCTTAGCCTGGCTCGCCGGTGCCACGCTGCTCTTCTTCTGGCCCATCTGGATTGCCGGATACACCTTCCCGCAGGGAGGTGGCGATCTGTTCGGCCAGCTTTACCACGTCTGGTCGTACGTGGCAGAATGGCTGCGGCGGGGCGTCTTCCCGCTGTGGAGCACCCGCATGATGGGTGGCGATCCCATCATCGCGGAGGCGCAGTACGGCCTGCTCAATCCGCTGAACTGGCCCCTCTTCCTGTTCCATCCTATCCCCAAAGGGCTGCTGCTCTTCCGGGACGGCTTCACCCTCTGGTTGGCCGGGGCAGGGCTCTACCTCTACCTCCGGCGCTCCCCCGTCTGGGGGCTGTCGCGAAGTGCGGCCCTCACCGGCGCGGTGGCCTACACGTTCTCCAATCCCTTCGTCACCCACCTGGGCCACCCGCAGTTCAACGACGTCATGGCCTGGCTCCCCTGGGCGCTGTGGGGCATCGATCACGCCATGCGCCGCAGCAAAGCCATCCCGCTGGCCGGCGGTGCGCTGGCCGCGCTGCTGCTGGCCGGCCACGGACAGGCTGCGCTCTATGCCGTTGTCCTCATCACCGCCTACTCCATCTGGCAGGTGCTGGAGTGCAGGCTGGAGAAAACCGCCCCGAGGATAGCTCGCCTCGCGCTGGTGGCGCTCCTGGGGGGAATGCTCGCCGCGCCGGCCCTGCTGCCACTGATGGAGCGGCTGCCCTACACCGACCGCAG
>JAVEWB010000077.1:0-7104 GCA_034004765.1 Anaerolineae bacterium | reverse complement strand
TTCCCTGCTCTCCTACTGGTCGAACTGATCACGGTCGGCGCCTTCGCCGAGACCGACCCTCCGGCGCAGTCGTCGAATGTCCACCAGGCCGCGCTGGACTTCCTCAAAGCCGATGCCGGCTGGTTCCGGGTCGATGTGGACGTCGCGGCGATCAACGTCTGGTCGCCCTCGCTGCTCCTCTCCGAGGGCTTCGAGATGCCGCAGGGAACCGGCAACCCCATGGAGATCGCCAACTACAACCAGTTTTACTGGAGCATCCCCCATAAGGGCTCACCGGCCTACCGGCTACTGGGAGCGAAATACATCATCGTGCCCAAAGACGCGCTGCCGGGAGGTGAAGGCATCTGGCCCGCCTTCCTGGAGGATCCGTGGGTCGATGTGCATCTGAATACGCGAAGCCTGAACCGCGTCTGGCTCGTCTACACCACCACGCCGGTCGCCAACCGCGAAGAGGCGTACGCGATCGTCTTCTCGCCGGAGTTCGCCCCGGATCAGAGGGCCACCCTCGAGAACGGCCCGGCGCTCTCCGAGGTCGGCCAGGGGACCCTCGAACTGCTGAGCTACGGGCCCAACCGCATCAGGATCAAGGTAGGGACCACGGAACCCGCCCTGCTCATCGTATCCGACATCCTCTATCCCGGATGGAAAGCAACCCTGGACGGGCAGGCCACCCCCCTCTACCTCACCGATGGCATCTTCCGCGGCGTCATTGTTCCCGCCGGCAGCCACGAGATCACCATGACCTTCTTCCCCAGTTCCCTGAGCTTTGGATTGGGATTGGCCGGGATGGCACTCTTCGCGCTGGCGTGTGCAGCGTACCTGAAGAGAAGCCCGCTGCGCCTGAAGTCGATGGTATAATGGCAGACGTGTAATACAGGATTTCGAATACCTTCTCAGGGAGAGACACAAGGAAGCCACTTGATGACCAAAAAACAGGTAGCTGCTTCAAGCTCCATCCATTCCGGCGTGCTGTGGGCGCTGCGCGCGATCACCATCTTGCTGCTGGCCTACGGCCTGCGCGTCCGGGGTCTGGGCGAGGGAGATCTCGGCTTCGATGAGGTGGCCACCTTTTTCGTCTCCAACCGTCCCCTCACCGGCATCATCGAATACGTCATGCGGGCCTCCCGCGAGCACCCGCCCCTTTCCTACATTCTGACGTCGCTGTGGTTCAAAATCGCCGGTACGGAGGAGTTCACCGTGCGCTATCCCTCCGTCTTGATCAGCCTCCTGGCGGCTGCCTGGAGCGTCCATCTGGGACGGAAACTTCTCGGCAGAGAAGGGGGTTGGTGGGCCGGTCTGCTCCTGGCGGTGATGCCCTTCAGCATCGACGTGGGGAGGACCGCACGCATGTATCCCCTCGTCACGCTGCTGGCCCTGGTCACCATCGAAGCCTGGTGGCGCTGGCTGCAGAAGCCAACACTCAAGCACTGGGGGATCTTTCTGGCGCTTTCCCTGGCAGGAGCACTTACACACTACTACCTGGTCTTCCTGTGGGTCGTCGAAGGAGCAATGCTTATCTGTTTTCCCACCTGCACCCGCCGCATTCGCTGGCCCTGGCTCCTCACGGTCCTGACCGGCGCGTTGATCCTGGCCGTGATCATCGCCGCCTCGCCGGGCATGCTGGCAACTTTGGAGGAGACCGGCAGCCGCTTTCCTGCCCGCACCCTGCGCCTGCACGAATTGAAAGGAGCCCTTATGGATCTCTATCTCAACTGGCACGATGCCTCTCTCTGGCCCGTCGTCTCCGGCGGGCTGGTCCTCACAGCGCTGGGATGGGTCCTGCTCTGGAAGAAATCCCGGCCTACCGCCGGGCTGCTGGCGCTGTGGGCGACCTTGCCCACAGCCATCGTCGTGCTGATACCGGAGACCATCCGCGCGCGCTATCTGATCGAAGCCTTTCCCGCCCTTGTCCTGGGCCTGGCTTCCGCCATCACCCTGCTGCGGCCGCACCTGCTGCGTGTCGTAGCGGCATTGCTCATCCTTGCACAATTCGTCACCCATTGGGACCACGCCTACGCCAATGCCGACACCTCATTCTCCAAACAGGTCGCCAGGCTGCACCAACTGGCACAGCCCGGAGATGGACTGGTTTTCAACGGGCCGTGGCCCGCGTTTCTCCTGAACTATTACAGGCAGCCGGACTATCTAAACACCTACAAGGTTCCTCAAACCGCTCCTCCCGGCTTCAACGCCGAAGTGGATATCCCCCGGCTGGAGGAGATTGCGACTGCCCATGAGCGGGTTTGGGTCTCCTACGGCACCGTAGATCCAGCAGACCCCGACTTCCGCGTGAGCCTCTGGTTCGCGGAAAACATGTACGATTCTTATAAATTCCGTGATCTACGCCTTTATCTGCCGGAGCCCGAGACCATGCAGACGTTCCCTGTCGACCTTGAATTTGGAGAGCAAATTCACATCGAAGAGGTCAGCCTCAACACTCAGGAAGTAGCCTTAGGGGAAACGCTGCTTGTGCGCCTGGTCTGCGAATGCGAAGACGTCAACTGGCGCACCCTCCTCAGATTGGGGCTGCTGGACCCCGAAGGCAACGTCTGGGACAATTACGAGTTCTACATCGGGCCCAAGCACCACGCGGACTCCACTATGCCGGAAGACTGGGTGGAGCGGCGCGGGCTCTGGCTGAACTCCCCCGGGTTGCCCCCCGGAGAGTACACGCTGGCGCTGCGCGTGCGCGACGAAAGTGGAAGTGTGATCATAGAAGAAGAGAGCGGAGAGGAATGGGCGCCGCTCCAACAGATCACCGTGGTGAGAGCCCAAGAGGCCGCAACGCCACCGCCGCCGGGGGAAGAGATCCCCACCTGGGCCGGTGCACAAGTTACTTTTGACGAAAGCCTCAGCCTGATAGGGCTCAACCCGGAGAGCAGCTACGTCCTCCAAGGCTCTCCGCTGGCCTTCGAGGCCTGGTGGCGCAGTGACGCGCCGGCAGAGAGTGCGCAGCTTCACGTGCGGCTTGTCGGCCCGCGCAGCACAGAAGTGCAGAGCTTCGATCCGGCGCCGGCCTTCTATCCCGTGGAGTCCTGGAAAACCGGGGAGATCATCCGCCAGGAGTTCAGCTATCCGATTCCCAACGACCTGCCGGGTGGGAAATACCACGTTCAAATCCGGATGACAGATGACGACGGGAACCCGCTATCCCTCAGCGGCAGCCGCGACCCGTTGACCTTCTGGGAGCGCATCAAAGGACCGCGCGTCGAATTCGAGGGAGACTGGGCCGATCTGTACATCGTCATGGTCGGCGAGCGCGAGAGAAATTATCGTCTGCCGCTCTTCCTCAAGAAAAACGGCAGCAATTTCGGCAACACCCTGTCCCTTGCAGGCTATCGGCTGGGCAAGAGCACCCTCCGGGCAGGGCAGAGCACGCAATTGGTCGATTACTGGCAAGCCCTCACCCCTCCAACGCAGCGCTACGCCGTCTTCAATCATCTGGTGTCCCCCGACGGGACGACCATCATCTGGCAGCAAGATTCCTGGCCACAGGGGGGCCAGTACACCACCGAGTATTGGGTCGCCGGGGAAGTCGTCGACGAGACCTACACGTTAACCATCCCTGAGGGAACGCCGCCGGGTGAGTACACGCTCTATACGGGCGTCTACGACCCCAAGACGGTCATACGGCTCCAGGCTTTCGACCCTCAAGGGCAGCAGTATCCCAACGATATGGCGCCCCTTCTCACCATCAACGTGGTGCCATGAAAAGATTCCTGGTGCAGGCGGCGGCCCTGGTCCTGCTCCTCGCCTACTTTGCGCAGGGGATGGTCCAGATCCGCAGTGCTTCGATCACGTTCGACGAAGGGCCTCATCTGGCCATAGGGTACGCCACACTGCAAACCGGTGACTTCCGGCTGCAGCCCGTCCACATCCACCCCCCGCTGGCAAATGTCCTGGCGGCACTGCCCCTTGCCTTGCAGCAGGATCTCCCCGATCCCAGGGACGTTTCGGGATGGGAGATCAGCAGCCTCTCGGCCATCACCGACGCCGTCGTTTGGCGCTATCCCTACCCGGCACGCCTCGCGACCGCCGGGCGGCTTCCCATCCTGTGGCTGGGTGTGCTGCTGGGCGCTCTGGTCTTCCGCTGGGCCAGGATGCACGGAAAACTTCATGCCGGGCTGCTGGCCTTGAGCCTGTACGCCTTCGACCCCAATATGGTGACGCACGGAGCGTGGATCACCACGGACATCGCTGCTGTGCTGCTCATGACGGCAGCGCTCTATGCCGTAGAATGCTACAAAAGGACAGGAACCCCTCGAATGCTTGTCGTCACCGGCGTGCTCTTGGGGCTGGCCCAACTGGCCAAGGTCTCCGCGTTGATGCTCATCCCCGTCGTGGGCTTCCTCCTGTTCCTGAATATCCTTCAGTTCGATCTTCAAGCGCCGTCGTTCAAGCTGTCCCGCAGGCAGGTCCGGTCTTTGATCCTTCAGTGGATCACCGTCTTTTCGATTTCCGCCTTCGTCGTCTGGGCCGGCTATCAGTTCGAGGTCATCCCCGTGGAAGGCATCCCCTTTCCTGTGCCCGCGGGTACCCATCTGCGCATCTACCAATCCCTCCAGGAGCATTACGAACTGGGGCATCCCACTTTTCTCTTGGGGCGCAACAGCACCCACGGATGGTGGTGGTATTTCCCCGTAGCCTTTGCGCTGAAAACGCCGCTGCCCCTGCTCATCCTGCTGGTATGGGCAAGCCTGACCCGGATTCGGGCGATTTTGCGCCGCCCCTCAGCAGCACTCAGCGCCATCCTCGCCCATGCGGAGCTTGTGCTTTTTCCGGTGCTCTACACGCTAACGAGCCTCCTCAGCACCGTTGACATCGGCTACCGCCACCTGCTCCCCATCCTGCCGTTCATCTACATCGGCATCGGCGTCACGCTCACCCGGAAGGCGAATCTCGACCTTGCGACCCTTAAATCACGGACGTCCCTGCCCACGCCTCATGCCCCCACACTCACTCAAAAAGCAGTGCTCACCGGGCTCGTGCTCTGGCAGGCTGTCGGTACGCTCGCCATCGCGCCCCACTACCTGACGTTCTTCAATGAAGTCGCCGGAGGCCCTACGCAGGGCTACCGTGTGTTGGTGGATTCGAACCTGGATTGGGGGCAGAACCTCTGGGATCTCAAGGCATGGATGGAGGCCCACGGCGAATCCCACGTCTATTACGCACACTACAGCCCGGCACGCCCGGAGACGTACGGGATCAACGCCACCTTCCTCCCTCCCGATCCGCGGGCGGAGGCATTGGCCCCCTGGGCCCCCAAGGCGGGACTCTATGCTATCGGTGCTACGGTCCTGCAAGGGCCCTACGCACCCGACATCAACACCTACGCCTGGTTTCGCACGCATGAGCCGGTGGCCCGGCTGGGAAATGCGCTGTTCCTCTACAAAGTCGTGGAACAGCCGGACGCTGCGTGGGCCGCAGTCTGCGCCGATCCGGCTCCCCTGGTTTCTGCAGAAAGGGCAGCCGCCTATCTGGGCACCGAAACGCTGCGCGTGATCACCCTCAACTGCCGCCAAAGCCAGATCTATCCGCAAGGCACCGGTGTGGTTATTCTCCCACCGGACGTTTCCCCGCCCCCGGCCACCGCGCTGGATGTCCGGACGCGCACCGCTGAGGGGACAGCTCTCTATGACGTCTACCGCTCACAAGGAAGAGCCTGGGATATCACCGACCTGCCGGGCAGCGAACCCCTGGAAGCACACCCCCAAGATGGACCGCTGCGTTTCGTGGGGTATCAGATCAGCCAAACAGCCCCTCAGCCCGGTAACACTTTGCACCTGAAGACGATCTGGGAAGTCACTGCCGTCCCCACTCGCGCCTTCTCGTTGATGGCCCATCTGGTAAAAGAGAATAGCGTTCCCATTGCGGTCGGGGATGGGCTGGGGATACCCTTCGACCAGTTGCAGCCAGGGGATGTGATCGTGCAGGACCACGCGCTGGCGCTTCTGCCGGAGACGCCATCAGGGCGGTACCGGCTCCAAACCGGCGGTTACTGGCTCGACTCGATGGAGCGCTGGCTCTGGGATACGGCTTCGGGACCCTCGGACCGGATCCTTTTACCCGAGATAGAGGTGATAGCACCGGCACCATGAACAAGCCTTCTTTTATGCGCTATGGCATTCTGGCACTGCTCCTGCTCTTCTTCGCTCAGACGGTTGGTGCCGGTCCGCGGCTGTCACTGACCGCCGACGAGCCGGTGCACATGGCCCAGGGATACGTGTACTGGACGCGCGGCGACTTTCGCATGCAGCGTCCAGTCGCGCAGCCCCCGCTGTCCGACCTGCTCCCCGGCGCATTCCTGGCGCTCCAGCCGGGCCCCGAGCCGGAAACGCTCGCCGGGTGGGAAGAGGCGGATCTGAGCCGCTTCACGCGGGCCTTCGTCCAGTGGTACGGCCCAGCCTTAGATTCCGCCACCTTTGCCTCCCGCTTTCCCATCGCGTTGATCGCGCTGTTAGGGGCGGCCTTCACCTTCCGCTGGGCACGCGAAGCTTTCGGTCCGAAGGGCGGACTGCTGGCGCTGGCCTGCTGGGCCTTCGACCCCAACCTGATCGCACACTCAGGGTTTGCTACAACCGACATCCTCCTGGCCGTCTCCAGCCTCGTTGCCATCTACGCCGCGCAAAAGTGGTCCCGCTGCCGCACCACATATGGATGGGGCCTCCTCACCGGCATAGCATTAGGAGCAGCGCTGGGCTCAAAAACCTCGGGGTTCTTCCCCATGGGCATCGTAGGGCTTCTCTTTGCCAGCTACGCCCTGGAAGATCTCTGGCACGGTCACAACGGCTACAGCCTCAAAGCGCTCTGGAAAGCCGCCTTCCTCTGGGGGATGAGGCTGCTGCAAGTTGTCGGCATTGCGCTGGGTGTCCTCTGGGTACTCTACCGCTTCGAGTTTCGCCCGATACCGGGGACACAGCTCCCCCTTCCCTTCACCACCCATTGGATCATCTGGCAGGAGTTAAGCACCCATCTGCAAGAAGGCCACATCGCCTACCTGATGGGAAAGATCGGGTATACCGGATGGATGGCCTACTACCCTATTGCATTTCTTCTGAAGACCCCCTTGCCTTACCTGCTGTTGGCAGGGCTCGCTCTGGCAAC
>JAVEWB010000076.1:0-8380 GCA_034004765.1 Anaerolineae bacterium | reverse complement strand
GCCCGCCAACTACGGGCCGTTTGTTATAGTAAAGGGAGTAAAAGAGAAATGTTCGAACGACTAGAGGCAGTCGAGCAGCGGTTTCAGGAATTGAACCACTTGATGGCCGATCCTGACACCGCGCAAGATTACGAGAAAATAGCCGCCTACGCCAAAGAGCGTGCGGAGCTTGAGGAAATGGTCACGCTGTACCGTACCTATCAGGCGATCACACAGTCCCTGGAGGACACGCGGGCATTAGTGCACGGCGAAAGTGACAATGAGATGCAGGCGATGATCGCCGCAGAGATCAAGCAGTTGGAGGTCGAAGAGGCCTCACTGTCACAGCAGCTTCGCCAACTACTCCTCCCCAAAGACCCCCGTGACGATAAGGATGTAATCATGGAGATCCGCGCCGGCGCGGGTGGGGACGAAGCAGGGCTGTTTGCTGCCGATCTCTTCCGCATGTACACCCGCTACGCCGAACGCCAGGGCGGCTGGAAGACCGAGATCGTCAGCGAGAACCGCACCGGCATCGGCGGCTTCAAAGAGGTAATCTTCATGATCCAGGGTAAAGGTGCGTTCTCCCGCCTCAAGTACGAGCGCGGCGTGCATCGTGTCCAGCGCATCCCCAGCACCGAGTCCAGCGGCCGCATCCACACCTCCACCGTAACGGTTGCCGTCCTGCCCGAAGTCGACGAAGTCGAAATCACCATCGATCCCAAAGACCTCGACATCAGCAATTACGGCTCCTCAGGCCCCGGCGGACAGCACATGCAGAAGAACGACACGGCAATCCGCATCGTCCATAAACCCACAGGGCTTGTGGTCACCTGTGAGAACGAGCGCTCATTGACCCAGAACAAGTTGCGCGCACTTGCCGTCCTCCGTGCCCGGCTCTATGAGATCGAGCAGCAGAAGCAAGAAGAGGCCCTCGAGGCCGCGCGGCGCTCCCAGGTCGGTACCGGCGAGCGCAGCGAGAAGATCCGCACCTATAACTACCCACAGAACCGCGTGACCGACCACCGGATCGGGCTGAACAACTACAATCTGCCGGGCGTGCTGGAGGGGAACCTCGACGAGTTCATCGACGCCCTCACGACCGATGAGCATACCCGTCGATTGGAAGCGGAAGTAGAGTAAGAGAGCAAAAAGAAGCCTCCCGCAAGTTCGAGAACTTGCGGGAGGCTTTGTTTTAGAAGCTGGATCCCCGCTTCCGCAGGAATGCCAGGAGCCTGACTTTACCCGAGCTTGATCACGCCCAGGCCATTGAGCAGCACCACGGTCACCAGAATCGGGGTGACCACCTTCACGATGCCGAAGAAGAGCTGGATGATCTTCTCATTGTTCAGCACACCCTCGTTGGAAAGGGCCTGCTTGACCTCTTTATACCCCCAGACCCAGCCCACGAAGATGCTGATGAAGAGCCCGCCAACCGGCAGCAGGATGTTCGACGTCAGGTAGTCGTAGAGGTCGAAGAACGTCATCCCAAAGAGAGTGACACCGGAGAGGGTACTATTGGAAAGCGCTGCCGTTGAGCCGATCAGCGCCAGCAGCCCGCTGGTCAGAAGCGTCGCCTTGACACGGGAGAAGTTCTTCTTTTCGGTCAGGAAGGCGACCGGCACCTCCAACAGGGAGAGCATGGCCCCAGTTGCGGCAATGGCCGCCAGGATGAAGAAAAGCACCATGAAGATGTTCCCGAACGGCATCGAAGCGAAGACTGCCGGGATGGTGATGAAGAGCAGCGAAGGCCCGGCACCGGGCTCGAAGCCGAAGGCAAAAACCGCCGGGAAGATGGCAATCCCTGCCAGCATCGAAACCAGCAGGTCGGCCAGCATCACTTTGGTCGTGGTTGCGGGGATGTCCTGATCATCACGGAAGTAACTCCCGTAGGTGATCATCGTGCCCATCCCGACGGAGAGCTTGAAGAACGACAACCCCATAGCGGTCAAAACCGTAGCGCCCGTCACCTTGGAGAAATCAGGGGTGAAGAGGAAGGCCAGCCCCTGCGCGGCACCGGGCAGCGTGAGGCTGCGGATGCACAGCATCACCAGGATCAGGAAGAGCACCGGCATCAGCCGCTTGGTGGTGTTCTCGATGCCCTTGGAAACGCCGGCGATGATGATGGCACTGATTACAATCAGCACGCCCCACTGCCAGAGCAGCGACTGCACCGGGTTGCTTATCAAACTGCCGAAAGCGGCGGACGTCACTTCCGGATTGGTGGAAAGAATCTCACCGAATGCGGCCTTGAAGATGTAAGCGAAGACCCAGGCGGCCACTTCCGTGTAGAAGGCCAGGATCAAAAAGGCAGCCAGAACGCCAGAAGCACCGATCAACCACCAAAGCTGCTTGGGTGCGACTTTGCGCAGCGTGGTAATCGCATCGGCCCTGGCCTTGCGCCCCAGCATCGTCTCGGAGATCATCACCGGCAGCCCCACCAGAAGAGTGCTGAGCAAATAAATGATAATAAATGCAGCGCCTCCATTGACCCCCGTCATAAAGGGGAACTTCCAAATATTGCCAAGTCCCACAGCAGACCCTAACGTGGCCGCAATCACGCCCAGGCCAGTGGTGAACCCGTCCCGGACTCCCTTACCCTCACGCCCCTCAACGGCGCTTTCTGCTACTTCCCCAACTAGACTACTCATGATGTGAAAAACCTCCTAGAAATGTAGTGAATCTGGTTATTCCAAGACTGCTCCTATCGGGAACAGACCCTGACACAGTTTCAACCTCACCCCCAACCCCCTCTCCAAAGATTGGAGAGGGGGTTGGGGGGTGGGGTACAGAACGATCAGATAACAGGCACAGCCTGCAAGGCCTCTTCGACCTTCTCTTGAGAGTACTCGTAATCCTCGAGCGCCCCGCTCAGGTACTCCTTATAGGAGGCCATATCCATGAATCCATGCCCGCTGAAGTTGAACAAGATCACCCGCTCCTCACCCTTCGCCTTCGCGTCCAACGCCTCATCGATCGCGCCTAAGATCGCGTGCGAGGTCTCCGGCGCAGGGATGACCCCCTCGGCGCGCACGAACTGCAGCGCCGCATCGAAGCAGCGGGACTGCGGATAGGCCCGGGCCTCGACCAGCCCCAACTCCTTCGCCATAGAAACCAGCGGAGCCATGCCGTGGTACCGCAGCCCACCCGCGTGGATCGCCGGCGGGACGAAGGTGTGCCCCAATGTGTGCATCTTCATCATGGGGGTCAGCATAGCCGTATCCCCGTAATCGTAGGTGTACTTCCCCTTGGTGATTTTGGGACAGGCCGTCGGTTCCACCGCGACGAACCGCGTGTCACCGCCGTTACGCAGCTTCTCGCCCAAGAAGGGGAATGCGACGCCGCCGAAGTTGCTCCCGCCGCCGACGCAGCCGACGACGACATCGGGATACTCGCCCTCTTCTTCCATCTGACGGAGCGCTTCCTCACCGATCACCGACTGGTGGATCAACACGTGGTTGAGCACACTGCCCAGCGAGTACTTCGTCTGCGGATCCTTCATCGCCAGCTCCACCGCCTCGCTGATCGCAATCCCCAGGCTGCCGGGGGACATCGGATCCTGAGCCAGAATCGCGCGCCCCGACTCGGTATCCATGCTGGGGCTGGCCGTCACCTTCCCGCCGAAGGACTCCATCAACAAACGGCGGCCGGGCTTCAGATCGTAACTCGCCTTCACCATGTAAACCTGCACGGAGATTCCCATGAACGCCCCGGCCATAGAGAGCGCGCTGCCCCACTGCCCGGCACCGGTCTCCGTGGTCAGGCGGGTGATCCCCTCCTGCTTGTTGTAATAGGCCTGTGCCACCGCCGTATTAGGCTTGTGGCTGCCCACCGGGCTAGCCCCCTCATACTTATAGTAAATGTGCGCAGGTGTGTCCAGTGCTTTCTCCAATCTACGCGCCCGGCGCAGCGGAGTGGGCCGCCAGAGAGCATAGATCTCCCGCACCTCATCCGGAATAGCAATATAGCGCTCGGTACTCACTTCCTGCTCGATGCACCCCATCGGAAACAGTGCCGCCAGGTCCCCCCCCGTGAGCGGCTCATGTGTCAGCGGGTGCAGCGCCGGAGCTGGCAGCTCCGGCAGATCAGCCATCACATTATACCAAGAATCAGGCAAATATTTTACGTCAGACATCGCACCTCTCCTCCTTGCTGTTTATGATTTCTGGAAAACCCTAAAGGGCAAAAACCCCTCAGGGGCGATCCAACTCAAAAGGCTCGCCGGCGAGCAGTGCCTTGCGCAGCCGGGCCCCCGCGAATCCCATCGCGTCGTATACCTTCTCCATCGTCAGCCGACCCTCCTCTTGCATGCGGCGGGTGCCTTCCATCAGCACCTCCTCCACCATCCCCGGCCGAGCTTCATAAGAGGCACGCCGCTCGCGGATCGGGTCCAGGAACGCGTTGATCGCCCGGGATAACTTCCGCTTGACCTCCACGTCCCCCACCTTTCCCTGCAGGTAGCGCTCCTTGAGATCGTTCACCTCAGCGACATCGGGGTTGAACGCGTCGTGATAGATAAAGACGGGGTTGCCCTCGACGCGGCCCGGAATATCGGCCCGAATGCGGTTGGGATCGGTGTACATACTGCGGACCTTTTCCTCCACCGTTTTGGCATCATCGGAGAGGAAAATCGCGTTGTTGAGCGATTTGCTCATCTTGGCCTGGCCGTCGGTCCCCACCAGCGTGGGCACCTCGCCGATCATCACATCGGGGATGGGGAAGACCTCCGCCCCATACAGGTAGTTGAAGCGGCGGGCGATCTCGCGGGTGATCTCCACGTGGGCCTCGTTATCCTTGCCCACCGGCACCAGGTTCGCCCGGGGGAGCAGGATATCCGCCGCTTGCAGGACGGGGTAGCCGATCAGGCCAAAGGGTACAGTCTCATCATCCATGTTCGCCGCGCGCGCCATATCCTTGAGGCTGGGCATGCGGGTAAGACGGGGCAGCGAGACCAGCATACCCAGAAGCAGGCTCAGCTCGAAGGTCTGCGGTACGGCCGACTGCAGGAAAATGACGCTTTTCTCCGGGTCGATCCCCACGGAGAGGTAATCCAGGACAATGTCATAGATATTGGGAGCAAGCCGCGCAACATACTCCTTCTCCGGCCGCGTGGTCAGCGTGTGCAGGTCGGCAATGATGAAAAAGCATTGATAGCTATCCTGCAGCGCGACGCGGTTCTTGAGGCTGCCCACATAGTGCCCCAGGTGCAGGCTGCCGGTCGGTCGATCTCCGGTCAAAATACGTTTCCTCTGTTCGTTCATGATTCCTCCTGTGATATCAACAAAAAAACGCTCGTCCCCATAAAAGGGACGAGCGTGAAATCACACCCGTGGTGCCACCCTGGTTAGGTTGCTTGGACTAATAAAAAAAACGCGCCGGTGCAGGCACGTTTTCAGCAAAGCCAACCTCACTCATTTCAGGTACGGCCTCAACGGCGATACCCTACGCCCTGATAACGGTGGCGTCTCCGGCTCGAACTACTGCCCCACCCTGTGGGGGTTCGGCGAGCCGCTCCCGGGTCCATTCACCATCTGCGCTGGTACCGGTTCACACCATTCCCGGCTCTCTGAAACCTCGCTTCGACGCTTACTCTTCCCGATCCTCGCGTTTCGATTTATATACCACAGCTTCGGAAAAATGTCAAGTTTTGGAGGGGGATTGTTACACCTCGGCACTGGCGAGCACAGGCTGTTGTGATGGCGTTTTAGGCTGTGCCTGACCGTGGCGGCGCTGCCATAGCGCCCAGATCGCCACTCCGCCAACAATGGAGAGCAGCCCGCCGCCTAAAAACCCCAGCGTGCGCAGGAACTGCCGCTCCGCCCCCTGCTGATGGGCCGCTTCTGCCACCAGACCCCGATGCAGCGCCTCCACGAAGCGCCGCGACGGAGCAGCATAAGGCAGCGCTGCCCTTACAGCACGTCCCAACGCCTCCTCCTCAGGAGAAGGCATATCTTGCAACACCAGATTCCTCGTCTCACTCCTCCATTTTATACTCATCTGTTTCCCCTTCCACCATACTCCGCCGCAGGGTAAGGAGTGTGCGGTGATACAGGGCCTTCACCGCGCCCTCGGTCTTTCCCAACACGACAGCAATTTCCTCATTTGGCAGCCGCTCCACGAATTTCAAAAGGATAAGCGTCTTTCGTTCTTCCGGCAGCGCATCGAAAGCCTGCGCAAGCGCGTGGACTTCCTCAAGCCGCTCCAACCGCTCATGGCCGTCATCCGTGATCAACTCTGCCGGGAGCACATCGTCCAGCGGGACGCTCGGCCGGCGGCTCTGATCGCGGTACAGATTCACCACCAGGTTGTGCGCAATCCGAAAGAGCCAGGCCTGAAAGGAGTACCCGCGCTCCTGATAGCTGCTCATACTGCGCAGCGCCCGGTAAAACGTACGCGACGTGAGATCCTCGGCCTCATGGACATTTCCCGTGTGCCGATAATGATAATTGTAAATGCGAGCCACGTGCTGCTCATAGAGCTGACCAAAAGCCTCGGGGTCCTGCCTGGCCCGCTCGATCAAAGCGCGTTCTTCTGCGTTATCCATCCCCTGGCGCACATGCAGCAGGGCAAATACTGTGGCCCCGTGCCGCCTTTCCCCTACGCCTCACCCCATTATACCAAAGCTGAGGCTTTCACGGTAGGCGGCGGCTCGTTGGCCCGGCACTATCTATTACAACCCCAGATCCCACTATAAGTTACGCATTTTCCTCGCCCCACGTTTCACGCATCGCGTTTCACGAATTCTCTTCCGCCGCGTAACTTTTCCCCCGCCACGGGGTTGTATATAGTGTGAAAGCCAGAGGAGAAGGAGGTCGTGAGAAATGAGGATCGCACTCAGCATTGCAGCCTGGATCGGTGCCTATCTGTTGGGGTCCATCCCCACCGGGCTTGTCTGGGCCAGGGTGCTCAAGCATATCGACGTGCGCCGGGAGGGGAGCGGACGCACAGGGGGTGCCAATGTGTGGCGCACCGCCGGTTTTCCTGCAGCGCTGCTCACCGCGCTGACAGACACACTCAAAGGGGCCGCTGCCATATGGCTGGCGCAGTATCTGGGGCTCAACGCATGGGGCACAGCGGTTGCCGGGACCTTAGCCATCTTAGGACACAACTACTCCCTGTTTCTGGGCTTCCGTGGCGGCGCCGGGACCGCGACCAGCCTGGGGGTGGCGTCCGCCCTGTGGCCCCCCAGCCTGCCGATCCTGGTTGCCTCAGGAGTCAGCGTAGGGCTTCTTGTGGGCCACTCCTCGGTCGCCTCGATCCTGATCGCGCTGATGCTGCCCCACCTCTTCATCATCCCGGGGGAGCCCGCGTGGATCGTGGGGTTCGGGCTCCCGGCGATGGGACTGACACTGTGGGCGCTGCGCCCCAACATCTGGCGGCTGCTCAAACAAGAAGAGCGCTTCCTTCCCATTTACTTCCGCAAGCCGCCCTTGATCTGTCTCTGCAAACACCCTTCGTCCCATCAAGGGTAGGTCAGGCTTACAGAGCCTGGGTTCAGCGCGCCAAAATTCATCCATAAGGTAGGGTAAAAATGAAACGCATTGCCATTGTGACCGACAGCGCGGCGAATGTGCCGCCGGAGATTGCCAAAGAATACGGGATTTCCATTATCCCGCTGACCGTCCACTGGAACGGGGACACCTATCTTGATGGGGTCACCCTCGATACCGCCACCTTTTACAAGTGGCTTCAGGAGCGCAAGGAGTTCCCCACCACCTCGCAGCCCTCGGTAGGGGCATTCATAGAGTTCTTCCGTGCCACGGCGGAGCGCTACCAAACCGACACGATCTTGGGGATCTTTCTCACTTCCAAACTCAGCGGCACCTTTTCATCGGCCATGCAGGCCAAAGCCGAGCTGCCCGAGCTGCGGATCGAGATCGTCGATTCCCAATTCGTCTCGATGGGGATAGGATTCCAGGTCTTAGCGGCTGCTCGTGCCGCCCAGGAGGGCGCTCCCCTGGAAGCCGTGGTGGAGCGCGTCACTCAGGTGCGCGGCCGCACAGAACTCTTCATCGCGCTGGAGACCTTGGACTATCTACATCGCGGCGGACGTATCGGCAACGCGGCGCACATGCTGGGCACGATGCTGAGCTTCAAGCCGCTCCTGAACATGGAGGACGGCATCCTCAAAGCGATGGGGAAAACCCGCAGCCGGACCAAATCGCTCCAGAAAATGGTGGAGATCACCGAGAAACGGCTGGGCGGCCGACAGCCGGAAGAATTAGCCATCGTGCAAATAGGGGCGGAAGAAGACGCGGCGCAGTTAGGTGAATGGCTCACCGCGCGGGTGAAGCCCAAACGGCTCTACACCGGCGTGCTCTGCCCAGCCCTCGGCGTCCATGGGGGCCCCGGCGCGATTGGCATGGCCTTCTATTCGGACCCATAACCAAGAAAAACTGGA
>JAVEWB010000075.1:0-8395 GCA_034004765.1 Anaerolineae bacterium | reverse complement strand
GGGGCTGGCCAGCATGGCGGAGATTCCCATTGTGGTCGTCAACGTACAGCGCGCCGGGCCCTCGACCGGTATGCCCACAAAGACCTCCCAAGGAGATCTCTTCCTGTCGCTCTACGGTGGGCATGGCGATGCCCCGCGCTTTGTGCTGGCCCCCGACTCGGTCAAGGACTGTTACTACGAGATGATCAACGCTTTCAGCCTAGCGGAGTATTATCAAACCCCCGTCATCGTCCTGTCGGATCAGGCGATGGCCTCGCGCGTCGAGACCATGCCCTACCCCACACCACGCGCCGGGGACTGGTGCGAATGCCTGGAACGGCAGATTCCCACACCGGAAGAACTGGCAGGCGATTACCGTCGTTATCGCGATACAGAAGATGGTATCTCCCCGATGGCGATCCCCGGCATGCCCGGCGGCATGTATCTGGCCGAGAGCCTGGAGCACAACGAATACGGCTATCCCAGCCAGAACCCGGACAATCACGAGCGCATGATGCAGAAGCGGGCGAAGAAGGTGGAAACCGCACGCAAGCGCCTGGCGCAGTGGACAGCCTCAGCACGGCGTTGGGGAGATCGTGGAGCCAGCTTCGGCATCATCGGCTGGGGAAGCACGCGCGGCGCGGTCCGCGAAGCGATGGAGCTACTGCAACGGGATGGCATCAACATCGAAGCCATTTATCCCCACATGCTCTTACCCATGCCGGATCAGGCAATCTCTGATTTCATCCACGGGAAGCAGAGCATCCTGGTACCCGAACTCAACTTCTCCTCACAGTTCGCGCGCATGATCTCACATCGTTACTATAAACAGCTTGACTCCGAGGATATCCACGTCCATAAACTGGCAAAGGAAAAAGGCATTCCCTTCAAAGTAAGAGAGATCTACGATGCCGCAGTCAAGATGGTGGAAGAAGAAGGAGGCAACCTATGAGCACGCTACAGCCACAAAGCTACAAGAGTCCTACCAAACCCATCTGGTGTCCCGGATGCGGAGACTACGCGGTGCTCAATGCCCTGATGCGGACCTTTGCCGATCTCGAACTCCCGCCGGAAGAGATCGTGGTAGCCTCCGGCATCGGGTGCTCGAGCCGCTTTCCGGCCTTCCTCAAAACGTACGGCTTCCACGGGGTGCACGGACGACCGCTGCCCCTGGCAACCGGCATCAAACTGGCGAACCCGCAGCGCACCGTCGTTGCCGTAGGGGGCGATGGGGACGGCTTCAGCATTGGAGGCGGGCATATCTCCCATGCCGCACGCCGCAACGTCGATATCACCTACATCGTCATGGATAACAATATTTATGGGATGACCAAAGGGCAGCCCTCGCCGACAACACCTAGCGGCGTACAGCGAAAGGCCTCGCCCTACGGCACACAGGAAGATCCGCTGAACCCCTTAATGCTGCTCCTGGCCTGCAACGCGAGTTTTGTGGCGCGTGCCTTCTCCGGGGAGATCAAGCAGATGATCGAGATCTTCAAAGCGGCCATCCAACACAAGGGCTTTTCTTTCGTACAGGTGCTCTCACCGTGTGTCACGCTGTATAACACCTACGAGCACTACAAAGAAATCACCAGGCCGCTGCCCGAGGATCATGATCCGACAGACCTGATGGCCGCGATACGTCTGGCTTTTGAAGTCGAGTCACAATATCTGGGTATCTTCTACCGCGATCCCCATCGGCCGACGTATACCCAACGGATGCAGACCACGCGCGACAGTGCCGCACCCACAACGATAGAAGAGGTCATGAAGCACTACGTGCGGTGAGGTAAGCGTCCGTGTGCAGATAAAAAATGTTGGGCGGTCGAGACAATCGACCGCCCAATTTGTTTTAGCATCACCTCGGCCGGGGCCGTATCAATAAGCCCGCGCGAAGATTGCCACCTCGTGCGCCTCTTTCCCACAGTAGACACAGCGCCCCTTGCCGCCGGGCTGATCCAGGGGGATGCAGCGTGTAGTTGCTTTGGTATCCTCCTTGATGCTGGCTTCGCAGGCGGCATCGCCGCACCACCAGGCACGGGCAAAGCCCTCCTGCACCTTCTCCTTGAGGGCTTCGTAATTCTCGACATCCCAGGTATGGCTCTCACGGAAGGCGAGCGCCTTCTGGTAGATCCCCTGCTGCACCTCCTGCAGCAGGTCGGGGATGGCGGATTCCAATCCGGCCATAGGCAGCAGCGTCTTGCCCTCACGCCCGGGCACGTCCCGACGAGCCACCATGACTTTCTCGTTGGCAATATCCCGCGGCCCCAGCTCAATGCGCAGCGGCACTCCGCGCATCTCCCAATCGTTGAATTTCCATCCTGGGGAAAGCTCCTCGCGGTCATCTAATTTGACACGAACCACACCCTGCAGTTGCTGGCGAATGCGGTCTGCTGCAGCGAGCACGGCAGGGCGATCCGCATCCTCACGCCAGATGGGCACGATCACCACCTGGATAGGGGCCAGGTGGGGAGGCAGCACCAACCCTTGATCATCGCCGTGGCCCATCACCACCGCGCCCACCATGCGGGTGCTCAAGCCCCAAGAGGTCGTCCAGGCAAATTGCTGCTCGTTATTCTCGTCCAGGAACTTGATATCGAAAGCGCGGGCAAAGTTCTGCCCCAGGAAGTGGCTGGTACCCGACTGCAAGGCCCGCCCATCCTTCATCATCGCCTCGATGGTAAAGCTGCTCACCGCTCCGGCGAACTTCTCGGTCTCACTCTTGCGCCCCGGGACGACAGGGATGGCCGCCTCTCTGACCGCGAAGTCGGTGTACACATCGAGCATACGCATGGTCTCGTCGACGGCCTCTTGCTTCGTAGCGTGTGCGGTGTGACCTTCCTGCCACAAGAATTCAGTCGTGCGCAGGAACAGGCGCGTGCGCATCTCCCAGCGCACCACATTCGCCCACTGGTTGATCAACAAGGGCAGATCGCGGTAAGACTGCACCCACTTCGAATACATGTACCCGATAATCGTCTCTGAAGTAGGACGAACCACCAGCGGCTCCTCCAACTGATTACCGCCGCCGACGGTGACCACAGCCAGCTCCGGCGAAAAGCCCTCCACATGATCGGCTTCTTTTTCCAGGAAGCTCATCGGGATGAACAGCGGGAAGTAGGCATTGACGTGCCCGGTCTCCTTGAAACGGCGGTCAAGCTCATCGTGAATGCGTTCCCACAGTGTATAACCGTAGGGCTTGATCACCATGCAGCCGCGGACGGGAGAATAATCTGCCAGATCCGCCTTCTGAACAATTTCGTTATACCACTTCGAAAAGTCTTCACCCTGAGATGTCAAAAAGTCTGCCATGCCTTGTCTCTCCTCATTGATAATGCACGTTCAGCAGCAGTGCCATGAAGCTGTACCTAACAGCAACAATATAACCGACCATACGTAATCTGATCCTCGTGCCAATCGATAATCCGGAAGGGGTAGACATTGACCACTTCCGTCTCATAATACTGCGTGTGCCACGGCATAGGGCCGTAGCGGTGTTTGTGCCCGTGCAACAAGAGGCGCGGGCGGAAATAGCGCATCAAGGTCAGGAAAAAACCAAATCCCCGATGCGGCCCATCCGGCCCGTCGTGAATTCCCGCAGGCGGTGAATGGGCAATAAAAATATCCAGATAGCGGCCATACCGGACACGATTGAAGAGCAACTGCAAAATCAGCCGCTGTGCGCGCCAGGTCATCTGGGCCTGCGTGTACTGGTAAGGTGCACGGGGGTGATAACGAATCGAACCTTCCATGCCGGCGACCAGCAAGTCCAGAGGTGCCACGTGGGCGCAACGGCTATCCACGTTCTCCCATCCCCCCGGCTCGCACAACGTAGTGCCATTGTGACAGAACTCCGCTCCGTCATGGTTACCATGGACAAAAAAAGCGTAGCGGACGCCTAAATTTGTAACCAGGTACTCCAGATACGAGTAAGGCAAATCTCCACAAGAGAGCAGCAAATCGACCTGCCCCACCAGCTTACCCACCTCAGCATTAAAAAGCGTAGGGGCGACATGATCACTGACGATCAGCAGCCGAAAGCTCTTCTTAGGCGGCACTGCGAGCTGTTGCATCTCTATCCCACAGCAGGGTCGTCCTTCTGTCCGAAACGCCGATAATTGACCGCCAGCTTATCGAGGATGGCCTGTTCCAGGTCAATGCCGGTAAGATAAGATAGCTGCAGTAAATAAAGCGCCACATCGGCCAGCTCTTCAGCCAGAGCGGCAGGATCGGCTTCCTCACCCCACTGGAAATGCTCCAGCACTTCCGACGCCTCCAACGAGAGCGAGATAGCGATGTTCCGGGGTTTCTGGACAAACGCCGCATTTTGATCATACCAGCCCATAGAAGCTACAAACTGGTTCATCAGGGCAGTTAATTCCTCAATTGTCATCTACAACCAACTCCTTAGAGCTTTCAAGGAATAAGTATACAATGAAATGCTCAAGGAACAAGAAAAACTTGACGCGGCGAGGGTCTACTCGGAGAAGGTGACGATGCCTCGATCCGCCGCAGCGCTTAACAGAAGTGACACATAATCGTTCTTTTAAACAGTTTTATAGCCGCTTTACACGCAATATAAAACGTGCTATACTGAAATTGCTGTTAAAGTTAATAAAATTTATACCAATTTGGCACTCCTTTGGCGGGTTGACAGGCGGGGGTGTCAGTCAAGGAAGAATCTTTGGGCGGGGGAGAACCTCTGGACACGAAGATTTTGCAACTGGCAGGCACCATAAAAGAGCAGGGATTGGCATCCCTGGTCATCCCCTTGTTGGATGTTCTGCAAGTATGGGGATTTGTGGGATCGCAATTGCTATGGATGGCTGCCCCGCTGATTGGCGGCACTTCCACAACCATGCTGGCAGAAATTATGGAAGAGCCAGGAGCATTGCAGCGTCTCCAGCACTATTTATTGGAAGGAGAACCGCAGCCGTGATTACGATCAGTCATCTCATTGGCTTTAGCATCGTGCTGATCGGGGCCGTTGCGCTCGCGCTATACGGCATTCGCTACCGTGATCGCTTGCCCGAGGCGCGCCAGTTTCCTGTTTTCCGTCCACTAGGCCATGAGGTGGGGAAAGCCGCCGAGGAAGGCGCTCTGATCCACATTGCATTGGGAAACGGTGCAGTGACCGGTGAAAATGCCATGGTTTCCGTAGCCGCGCTTGAAGGGCTGACCGCGCTCTGCGACCTCTCCGCCGCGTATGATACACCCCCGATTATCACAACGGGTGATCCAACGCTTTACATCCTTGCCGATGACTGGATGCGCCGGGCCTACGCACGCTTGGGCAATGCGCAGCGCTACCGTCCTACGCTCGTACAGTTTACCGCTGCCACACCGGCAGCCTACGCCGCCATCGCTGCCACATACCTTTACGAAAAAGGGGTGGGGTCCAATATCATGTTGGGCGCTTTCGGTCAGGAGGTAAGCCTGCTATCCGAAGCCGCCAACCGTCGTGGAACCTTCTGCGCAGGAGGCACAACCTCGCCAGAATCTTTAGGCGCACTCTATCCGGCCCTGAACTCCTCGCAGCTCGCCATCGGCGAAGAACTCTTTGCCGGTGGGGCCGAGGTGAGCGATCACCCCACCTATTGGGCCGGCCTCTGGTCACAGGATCTTCTGCGGTGGATCGTCATCGGGGGGATGATCATCATAGCCCTCTTACAGGTCCTGGGAATTAAGGTGGGATAGCCCATGTTCAAACGCATTTTACCAACCGCTCTCGCCATTGGCATAGGGATTCTGGTCCTCATTGGGATCTTTATTCCTGTCTCTCCTCTGCGCGACGTGAGTCTGTGGTTGATCCAATGGGCCCTTATCGTAGGAATATTCGCCCTTTTCTTAGCCTTTCTCAACCTGATCCGCGTCCATCTGGCACGTGTCGGGCGCAAAGGAAAAAATCAGATAACCAGCATCTTGATTGTGGCTTCTGCAGTTGCCAGCATCGCTATAATCATCTTGCAATACTCACAAACCAGGGAAAGTTCCTTCAGTTCTCAATTATTACACAACTTCCTGGTCCCTGGAGAATCAGCACTGCTGGGATTAACGGCAATCACCCTGACGCTGGCAGGTATGAGAGCGCTACAAACGCCGCAAAGGATTGGGCCCCTTGTCTTTATCGGCATAGCAACCTTGATCCTGATAGGTACAGTGCCCTACTTGAGCCCTCTCGGCAGCATTGCTGCATGGATTCAGGCCATACCGGCAACAGGTGGGATGCGAGGGATTCTGATTGGGGTGGCGCTGGGCACCACACTTACAGGGTTGAGAATTATCTTCGGTACAACACGTCCACACAGTGACGATTAAAGCGGGATAGCTATGATTCGTTGTCCTAAATGTGGCACACTGAATAAAGATGGAAGTCGTTTTTGCAATGAATGCGGCGCGCCATTGCAGCGCACCAGCATCCGCTGCCCCATGTGTGGCGCGTTGAACCCTGCCGGCAACGTCTTCTGTGACCGGTGTCACGCGCGGTTGATTCCTATGGAAGGGGTTGTCCCACCCGAGGGCCCGGCAAAGCCACAGGAAGAGACTACACCTAGAGTTCAAGGGATCTCACTGCCAACCCGTACTTCTGCAAAGCCAGCGGAACAGGGGAGTGAGTCGGAAGCATTCCCCAATTGGCTTCAGGGCCTGGTAGAAGCCAGTGCGCCACAGGGAGATAAGGAAAGCACCATCGAAACGCCAGAACCTGAAGAAACGCCCGAGTACCCGGATTGGCTCTCAGGGCTGCTGCCGGAAGAACCCGAATCCAAGATAGCAGATTCGGGCGCGCCGACAGGAGCCGCAGCCGAACCACTACCCGATTGGATCCTCAATGCTCCACCTTCGGAGCCATCCACTCCCGAAGAGGCCACGGAGCCATCTGAGGAGCCAGAGTCTCAACAGCTTCCCGACTGGTTCGCCGGACTCACAGAAGAACCGTTGATAGAAGAACCGACAGACTCCACTGAAGAGATCATTCCACCCTTCGAAGCGGACTATGCCGGGATCGAATCCCTTGAATGGCTCTCTGGACTGACCGAAGAAACCGGCGAAGCAACGTCCGCTTCCGAGACTGAAGCCGAAGGCGAGGAGAGCTTCCCAGATTGGCTCTCCGGTCAGACAGAAGGATCGATCGAAGAAGAGAAGGAAATAAGTGGCGAGACGGCAGGCAGCCTGGGAGAAGAATCTCCGGCCCTCCCCGAGTGGCTCTCCAGATTAGCCGTCGCAGCACCGGTCGAAGTTGCCTCGACAACGTTCGAAACTGCAGCACCCGACAGAGGTCTTCCCGACTGGCTTGCCAGCATGGCCACGGAAACGCCGCCCGAAGAAACATACGAACCGGGGGAGTATTCCGCCGAACCACCCGCATGGCTCTACAATACACCGGAGCAGGAGCCAGAAGAAGCATTACCCGATTGGTTGGCAGCAGGGGAGCCGATGAAGGAAGCCCCGCTAGCAGCCGAAGCTGAAGCTCTTGCCGAAGAAGAGCCAGCCGCGTGGCTTCGAGAAACGCCGGAAGGAAAATTTTCCGGGGCAGAGCCTCCCGTTCAACCCGGTGAAACCGAAGGTCTCCCCGATTGGCTGTCCGGTCTGGGCAGTGAGGAACCGGAGGAAACAGAAGCCACCCTCCCTGCTTCCGAACAGCCGGCAGCCGAAGGCTTGCCCGATTGGCTGTCTGGCCTGGGCGGTGAGGAGACGGAGGAGACAGAAGCCACCCTCCCTGCTGCTGAACAGCCGGCAGCAGAAGGCCTGCCCGATTGGCTCTCGTTGGGGGAGCCCTCGCAAGCAGAAAAACCAGGGAAGGAGATAACCCCCTTCACCGAAGCAGATGAAGAACAGGCAGACCTGCCCGATTGGCTCAAGAGTCTGGCTCCGGAAGCAGAACAGCCCAAGCCGGTATCCCCCTTCATGGGTCTGCAAGAAGCAGAAGCACCCGCACTCCAGGAAGAGCAAGCTGCGCAGCCTTCAGAACAAGAATTGCCCGATTGGCTGGCCTCTTTGGGCGGCACGCCGCCTCCCTCTTCGGCGGTATCGCCCTTTGCCGAGGCACCCCTCGAAGCAGCGGGGAGCGAGCTTCCCGATTGGCTTACAGAGACTGGAGCCGAGAGCATTCCCGGCAAAGGAACGATCTTCACCGAGAGCATCGAGGCACCAGAGCCTGCCGAAGAAGACTTTGGTGCAGCACCGGAAGTGGCTCCGCCACTTCAAGCCGCTTCTCACCCGATGGAAGAACCGGAACTCCCCGAAAAAGAGCTTGAGGAAGAAGAACTGCTTGCTACTCCTCTGGAAGCAGCACTCACAGCTAAGAGCAAGGCTACTAAAGAAGTTGAGGTTCCAGAATGGCTTAAAGATTTAGGTTCCGGCTCAGGAGAGGCCGAAGCTGTACCCGAAGGGTTAGAGCAAGCCAGTGTTCCTTCCT
>JAVEWB010000074.1:0-8593 GCA_034004765.1 Anaerolineae bacterium | reverse complement strand
CACCTCCGGCTCCTACACGGAATACTGCAGCCTGCCCGAATCCGGCAGTTCCCTGACCCCAGGCACCTATTGGATCCTGGTCCAGAACTGGTCCGGTTCCGGTGCAGCCACCGATTCCTTCACGCTGAACTGGACCATGATCGAGGAGGACGGCGGCAGTGGGCCGATCCAGGTGAATGCTCCCACCAGCGTCACCGCGGGGGTACCCTATGCTCTGGATCTGTCCTGGGATCTGCCCAACCTACAGGCCGGGGACATCAAGACCGAGGTCATCAGCTTGTTCTGCAATGGCATGGCACTGAACGAGGTCAAGGTCACGCTGAACCGGATAGATGACGATGTGGTCAAAGAGGCTCAGGTCTCAGACATCGTCGAGCCCGGCGACACGGTGCCCTACATCATCACCATCAACCCCGACCCGATCGCCCTGACGTACAACGGCGGCAGTGCGGCCTACCGGCTGACCGATACGCTGCCTATCGGCATGAGTTACGTCCCCGGCTCCGCCTCCATCGAGCCCACCCACATCAACGACAATCAGTTGGTCTGGGTCATCCCGGTCCAGGAAGACCGCCAGTACGTGATGACGACCAACATGGATGACGCCCTCTGCGATACCGGCTTCGGTGGCTACGTCGATCTGGCCGGCTACGGGCTCATGCCCAGATCGAGTCTGTCCGGCGATGCCATCGTCCGGCACGTCGACGAGTATTACGGCGGCAGCGACCCGTTCGCCTTCTTCGGAACCAATTACGATTCGCTCTACTTCACCGACAACGGCTATTTGGTTCCCGCCGATGCGGCGCCGACGAACAGCGGGGCGAACGTCGCCATTCCTAATGCAGCGGCTCCCAATAACTTCGCCGCCGGGCTGTGGCGCGACTTCATCGTCACCTACGACGCCGCGAACCGTTATGGTATCACCATCGCGGGCGCAAGTGGCGGCAGTCTGATGGTCATAGAGTATGATAATATCTCCCCCACAGGCAACACGGCGACCGACAGCCTGGATATGAACATCGTCTTCAGCCGCCAGCCCAGTGACGGCGTCGGTGAGTACGAAGTGGTCTTCGCCTACGACAACGTTGCCCTGGCAACCCCGCAGACCGGCACCATCGGCCTGGAGAACGCCGACGGGACCGACGGCGTCCAATACGCCTTCAATGATCTCACTGCCGGGGAGCTGGAAGATCTGATCATCTGCTACGACTGGACCAACCAGGTGAAGATCACCTATGAAGCCGAGGTAGATGCCGATCTGACCACTTCCCAGAAGCTGACCAACGCCCTGCAGCACTTCGTCAACGGGGGCGGCGAGGGCGAGACCGAGGCCGAGATCGCCGTCTCCGCCGTCCTGCTGGATATCGAGGCAGAAGGACAGACGGAGGTCCCGGTGGGGCCGCTGACCTACACACTGACCATCGAAAATGACGGCGTCGGTGCAGCAGCGGGCGCGACTGCGGCAGCCGATCTGCCGGCAGGAACGACCCATCGCAGCGGCGGCAGTTACAATCCCCTTACCGGTGTGGTCACCTGGACGCTGCCGACCATCGCCAGCGCCGGCAGTGCCGACGTGCAGTTGGTGGTGAGCCCGACCCTGGCGACGCTGCCCAAACCCGATGATCCGGTCTTCCCCGCAGCCTCTGCAGCCGGCGGCTTCGTCCCGCAGATCATCGGCGGCGGCGCGGCCAAGATCACCGATTGGCCATGGCAGGTCGCGTTGCTGGACACCGCCGCGCTTCCCAACACCTATAACGCCCAATTCTGCGGCGGCGCGTTGATCGCGCCCGACTGGGTGCTGACCGCGGCCCACTGCGCGGTCGATTACACGCCGGAAGACATCACCGTACTGGCCGGCGCTGCCGTGCTCACCGACAGCCAGGCCACGCTGATGGACGTCGCGCAAATCATCGTCCACGAGCAGTACGATCCCGCCATCGTCGAAAGCGATTACGACCTTGCGCTGCTGCGCCTGAGCGAACCGCTGCCTCTGTCGGACTCCATCGATACGATCCGCGTGGCCACGCCGGCCGATGCCGCCATGTACACGCCGGACCTGTTTGCCGTCGCCACCGGTTGGGGCAAGATCAGCACCAACCCCGATACCTATACCGCCCAACTGCAGCGGGTCACGCTGCAGCTACAATCCAATGCGACCTGCTCGGCTTACCTGACCGACCACTTCGGCGCGGAGATCCCCATCACCGACCACATGATCTGCGCCGGGTTCCCGGAGGGCGGCAAGAGCTCTTGCTCCGGCGACAGCGGCGGGGCTCTGGTCGTGCCCGACGGAGAGGGGAATTGGCTGATCGCCGGTGTGACCAGTTGGGGGGCAACGGCATGTGATGCACCTTCATCGATCTACACCCGCGCTTCCCAGTTCGTCGAGTGGATCGAGCGCGCCATGAACCGCTACACCTTCGAAACCTGTGTCGTGACGACCGGCACGGGACTGGCCGGCGGTGCGGATACCTGTTCGCAGCCCATCGTGACCGAAGCCACCTTCCCCAAGAAGCTACAGCAGGAGACCGTCTGGTCCGCCACGAAGACCGTTCGGACCTTCACGCATACCAACGGTCTGACCGCTACGGTCACCGTCCCGGCCGAGGCTGTGCCGGCTGAGACCATCCAGCTCGTCTACAGTCCGCTGGATGCGCCGACCCACGCGCTGTTCAACGCGCAGGCCGTTTCCGACACGTTCACGCTGGCCGGCCACGCCTTCTACCTGGTGGCAACCCAGGAAGGCGCTCCCCTCACCGACTATGCCTTCAGCCAGCCGGTCACGCTCACCGTGGGGTACGGCGATTCCGTCCTGAACGAGGACTCGCTGGGCCTGTACCGCTGGAATGGCACCGAGTGGACGCAGGAAGGGATCACGCCGGTAAGCCTGAATAAGGCCACCAATCGGCTGACGGTCACCCTGAGCAACCCGGGTGAGTTTACCCTGCTGCAAGAGGGTGTGTTCAAGACTTACCTGCCGGCTCTCTTCAGAGAGGACTAAGGCACATCCCAGGTGCAACTCCCAGGTGCAACGCACTTAAGAAAGTGCGTTGCACCTGTAAAAGGTGTACAATACTCAGGATAAACACAGGGAGTAAGGAGACTGAGTATGAGCAAACCGTGTATTGTGGCCTGCGGTTCGTTGAAGCCGGAGATCGAGAAGCTGGTGGCACAAGGTGACCTCGACGCCGAGGTCTTCTTCCTCGACAAGCACCTGCACGAGTCCCCCGAACGTCTGGAGGTCACGCTGCAGCAGGTGCTGCCCAAGCGTATGGCGGAGTGCTCCGGCGGCGTCGTGGTAGTCTACGGCGACTACTGTCTGGGCTTCCAGAAAAGCATGAAGGAGTTCGTGGCTGCCTATGGCGCAGTCAAAGTCGACGCGCTCAACTGCATCGACTGCCTGTTAGGTGGCCACGGAGCGACGTTGAAACTCGACCCTGAACACAAAAAGTTCTTCCTGACGCCTGGATTCCTGGATTTTTCGCTCAGCCTGCTGGAAGAACCTCGGGAGCAGGTGCAGGAGATGTTCAAATCGCTGGACGGCATCGTCCTGGTGGAAAGCCTGGAACCCTTCGACCCAGACAAAGTGCAGGCTTTGAGCGAACAGACCGGCCTGCCCGTACAGGAGACACTTCACGTCGGCGTGGATGGCGTCAAAGCGGTTCTGGACGAGGCCATTGCCCAGCTGTAGAATCACGACGAGAGTGCATTCAGGGGCAGGTAGAAAGAAGGGGGATGACCGCACACAAAGTCTTTCTGGTTGAGGATGAAATCGTCGCCCGCGAGGGCATCCGCGATACCATCGCCTGGCAGGAACTCGGCTTCACGTTCTGCGGAGAAGCTCCCGATGGCGAAGTCGCGCTGCCCCTCATCCGTGAGACCCATCCCGATGTGCTCATCACCGATATCAAAATGCCCTTCATGGATGGGCTGCAATTGTGCAAGCTCGTCCGGGAGCAAATCCCGGAGATCAAGATCATCATTCTCAGCGGCTACGATGATTTCAACTACGCGCAGCAGGCCATCAAGTTAGGCGTCACAGAGTACCTGCTCAAGCCGGTCAGCGCCCAGGATCTGCGCGCGGTGCTCGAACGGGTGGCGACCCAATTGGACGAGGAACACACCTCACAGGCGCTCCTCCACCGGATGATCGCGCAGTTGGAAAACAGCCGTGCGCTGCGTCGGAACAAGTTTCTGTTGGACCTGATGTTAGGGCAGACCAGCACGGCGGAGGCGCTGGCCGAAGCGCAGGGACTGGGTGTGGAGTTGAGCGCCCCCTGCTATCTGGTGCTTTTCGTCGAACTGCGGCTGGACCGCGGCGAGCAGATGCTCAGTTATCAGGCGGCGCGGCAGGCCGAACAGATCATCCTGTCGTTGATCCAGGAACGCTCCGACATCATCGCCCTCCACAAAGAGCCGGAAGAAATCGTGCTGCTCCTCAAAGGCAACGAAATCACCTCGCTGCAGCAAAAAGCTCAGGCGCTGGCCGAAACGTTACGCCAGGCCATCACGGATCAAACAGGATGCACACCGCGCATCGGCCAGGGGCTGCCCAAAGACCGTCTGCAGGACGTCACGCATTCCTTCGACGAAGCGCTGGCAGCCGCCCGCCGCGTCCAGCCGTCTGCTACATGTGCCGCCGTGCAGCCAGTCGACAAAGATGCCCTGCTGCACCTGGACAAGGCCGCCGTCGGAGCCTACCTGAACTACGGCACACCGGCAGAATTCGACGCTTTCTTCGGCGCTCACATCGCTCCTCTGTGCCAACCCGTGCTCAGCTCAGGGATATTCAAATACTATTTCTTCATCGACATCCTCCTGACAACCGCCCATTTCGTGAATGGACTCGGGGGAGAGGTCAAAGACCTGGCGCTGGAAGTAGCGGAACTGGAGCCCACCCTGCGGCAGATCAAAACGCCGGAGGAGATTTACACACGAGTATGGCAGATCTTGGAGGAGGCTTTAGCTTTCCGAGATCAGCAGGCGCAAGGTGAAGCGGTGAAGCTGGTAGCGCAGGCACAGGCCTACATCGCACAGCACTATGCCGACCCGGAGCTTTCTCTGAATGCCGTGGCGGCCCACGTCAGCCTCAGCCCCAGTCACTTCAGCACCGTCTTCAGCCACACAGGGGACGAGACGTTCAAAGCCTATCTCACCGAGATCCGCATCCGCAAGGCGAAGGAACTGCTCTGTACGACAGGGCTGAAGGTTTTCGAAATCGCCGATCAGGTAGGCTACAACGATCCGCATTATTTCAGCGCGGTGTTCAAGAAAGTGACAGGGCTCTCCCCCACCGATTTCAGAAAACGCACAACGGCTAAAGCCACCTAAAACACAGCAAGAAAAGGCGAGGTGATGGATAAAACCCATACGGCAGGCGAGACAGAGCCATCCGGCTTGATGTCAAGGATGGTGCAGGCCTTCTCACACATCAGGCTTTCCATCCGCAGCAAAATCCTGCTGGCATTCCTCGCCGTGCTCCTGATGCTCGGCACGCTCAATGCCCTGTTCATCATCCGCTCCCTGGAGCTGAATCGGGAGTATGTCGGGCTGCTCGCCAACATCACCATCGCCAACGACATCAACGAGAACTTCAAGCCCGCCATCGACACCGCGATGTGGAACATCGTCGCCGGGAAGACGGAGTTCTCGGAGGGCACGCAATATGACATCCTTGCCGACATGGATGCGAAGATCCACCAGATGATTGCAAACACCGATTCGGAGAAGGGCAAGATCAAGCTCGACATCATCCTCAGGACCCTAGAGACGTTGAAACACTACGTCGGGCTAATGGGGGTACAGATTGCACAGGATATGACGGTCGCGGACAACGAGCGGGTGTTGGAAAATATCCGCGGGGTCTCCGATCTGGTACAGGACAGTATCCAGGAATATGTGATCTTCGAGGTCAAGCGCACCGAACAAAAGTACCTGGAGACCCAATCCAACTTCAGCCAGTGGGTCTTCACCAACCTGCTGGTGATGGGCGGCGTGATTCTCTTCGCCATCTGGGCCGCGTGGCTGATCTCGGCCAGCGTCTACCTGCCGATCAAGAAGCTGCACGATATGACCACGACGATCACCGAGCAGGACCTGGCCGTGCTGGTCACCGGCGACAACGCCGACGAGATCACGGAATTGAGCCGCAGTTTCAACGTCATGATCAGCAGAGTTCGGCAACTGCTCGACGAGAAAATCGAGGAACAGCAGCAGTTGAAGAAAGCCGAGTTCAAGACGCTGCAAGCACAGATCAACCCGCATTTCCTCTATAACACATTGGACACCATCATCTGGAAGACGGAAGCCAACCAGAAAGGGGAAGTGATCGAGCTGGTGCAGGCGCTCTCGAGCTTCTTCCGCATCACACTCAGCAAGGGGCAGGACTGGATCACCATCCACGATGAGGTCGAACACGTGCGCAGCTACCTGTGCATCCAAGGCATGCGCTACCGCGACATTCTGACGTACAGCCTCGACGTCGAGGACGACATCTTGAGCTACACCATCTTGAAATTGATGTTACAGCCGCTGGTAGAGAACGCTCTCTACCATGGCATCAAGAACAAGCGGGGAGGCGGAGTCATCACCGTGCGCGGACACCGCCTGGACGAGAAACGTGCCCTCTTCGAAGTGGAGGATACCGGGATCGGCATCCCACCAAACGAGCTGGCACGCCTGCGCGCGAATCTGGCCGACAGCAGCCGCCGCGACGACATCGGCGAACACGGCTTCGGGATCTACAACGTCCACCAGCGCATCAAGCTCTACTACGGCAAGCAGTTCGGCCTATCCATCGAGAGCGAGCTGCAGCGCGGGACCACGGTCTCGCTGGTGATCCCGCTGGAACGATGAACCCCTCTCGAAAGAAATTCAACATTCCGCCAAAGAAATCACACCTTCGCCGCCGTGGGGTCTCCCACCCTGACCCCGGTACGGTGAGTGCCAATAATTTCTAACTCTTTCCCCGAAAAAACGTATTGCTCTCCACCCGGAAAACGCCTATGATAGAAAGCGTTACGGAGTGAGGCATCCTCCCTGGGCGACCGTACAGGCAGGCGTCCAGCGTTGTCGAAAGGCTAAATCCAATCCGGCAAGAACGTGACGTACCACTGTATCATAGAGAAGGCCCGGCATGTCACGGAAATCATTAGTCCCAAGACCCTAGTGAAAGGAGTTTGTCCCATGTCAGTACTGAAGAAGGTTCTATTGCTCATGCTCATTGTCGTATTGGCGCTCCCCCTGGTTGGCTGCAGTCCACAGCCTACCGCGGCCCCGGTCGAGGAAGTAGCGCCCGTGGTGGAGGAGGAAGAAGCCGCCCCCGCCGAGGTCACCGAGGAACCGGCCACCGAAGAGCCGGCACCCGAGGCCAAGACCTATGAGACGGTAGTGGTCGGCTTTGCCCAGATCGGTGCAGAGAGTGAGTGGCGCACCGCCGAAACACAGTCCATCAAGGAAGAGGCCGAGAACCTCGGCGTCGAACTGCGCTTCTCGGACGCCCAGCAGAAGCAGGAGAATCAGATCAAGGCCATCCGCTCCTTCATCGCCCAGCAAGTGGACGTGATCGGCGTGGCCCCCGTCGTGGAATCCGGTTGGGAAACGGTGTTCCAGGAAGCCAAGGATGCAGGCATCCCCATCGTTCTGGTCGACCGCCGCGCCGACGTGCCCGATGACCTCTTCGCCACCTTCATCGGCTCCGACTTCGTGCTCGAAGGCCAGAATGCCTGCAAAGAAATGGCCGCCCTGCTCGGTGACACGGGTAAGATCGTGGAGCTTCAGGGCACGGTGGGTGCCGGGCCGGCCATCGATCGCAAAGCCGGGTTCGAGGAATGTCTGGCGGGCTTCCCCAATATGGAGATGATCGCCTCGCAGTCCGGTGACTTCACCCGTGCCAAGGGCAAGGAAGTCATGGAAGCCTTCCTCAAGACCTACGGGGCCGAGATCAACGGCGTCTATGCCCACAACGACGATATGGCCATCGGCGCCATCCAGGCCATCGAGGAATACGGCCTCAAGCCCGGTGAGGACATCAAGATCGTCTCCGTCGATGGTGTGCGCGGCGCGTTCGAGGCCATGGCCGAGGGCAAGCTGAACGTCACGGTCGAGTGCAACCCGCTCCTTGGCCCACAGTTCTACGAAGTCGCGCTGAAGCTGGCCAACGGTGAGACGGTGGAGCCCTGGGTGAAGTCCAACGAGGGCATCTATCGCCAGGATACCGCCGCCCAAGATCTGCCGAACCGCAAGTACTAGAACGGCACATTCCGGCAAGGAACTCGGGAAGCCGCTTGGAACCATTGGCGGATCAGAAATAGCACAAGCAGCGGTGCCCTCCGGCGCCGCTGCTTTCTTCAAGCCAGGTGAGCTGCGGGATTCTTCCTGTCCGGCACCGCAGTCACAGAAAGGTAGCACAATGGAAGAGATGCCCCATCTCCTGCAGATGAAAGCCATCTCAAAAGCATTCCCCGGCGTCAAAGCCCTGGTGAATGTGGATTTCGACCTGCGTGCAGGCGAGGTCCATGCGCTGATGGGCGAAAATGGCGCAGGGAAGTCCACGCTGATCAAAGTCCTTACCGGTGCGGAAGAGGCCGATACG